>JBEIOY010000019.1:0-13477 GCA_040377355.1 Burkholderiaceae bacterium
ATGATTTTTGATGGGCTGGTTTGGTTGATCGGCGGTCTGGTGGTTTTCTATATGATCCGTCGCTATTGGGCGATGTTTCGAGCCAACAAAAAAGATACTCCGCAATAAGGAAATGCCGTCATGTTGATAACAGCTGTTCGCACCCCACTTTCTCATGTTTTGTTAAGTATTTGTTTGGTATTTTTTTCCAGCTTGTCTTTGGCACAGGTTGAGATTCCAGAGGCCAAGGTTACTCAAGGCATTGAATACATCAGCGGCGGTATTGGCAGCGAAGAGTCTGATGCAATGTTGGCTTTGGGTAAAAAATGGCCCTTGGTTTTAGAGTTTTCGCAAGATCATCCTCAAAGACCATTATGGGTGGCTGATGTCACGGTCGTGATCATGGATCAAAAAAGGAAAGTTGTTTTTGATGCCTTGAGTGAGGGCCCCATCATGTTGCTCAAAATCAGTGCCGGTAAATATGATGCTGAGTATTCATTCGAAGGAAAAGTTTTAAAACGTTCCTTGGTAGTTGAAGAAGGTAAGTTCCAAAAACAATCCGTTGTTTGGCCACGCTAAGCTCCCGAAGGTCCTGTGCGCTCAGCTTTTATTGACAATATCAAAGGCATTGCTTGCCTACTGATTGTTTTTCATCACTTGGCTTTTTACGGACCCATGTCAGATGTTGCCAATGCAGTGATACCCAATATCATTAATTTTTCATTTGATTACGCTCGCCTAGCCGTTGCGATGTTTCTTTGTATCGGTGGTTTTCTCACCGGCTTAAAACTCAGTGAGCCAAATTTCTTTGCCAAGCACTCTGTTCAACAGGTGATTTGGCAAAAGTATCTTCGCCTGGTGATTCCATACCTTGGAGCCATTGTTTTGGCCATTGCGGCTTCTTTTTTGGCCAGTCGCTTGATGCAACACCATTCAATCTCTGCAATGCCAGATGCGCCTCAATTACTGAGTCATCTATTCTTTTTACAAAACATCCTTGGTTATGAATCCCTATCAGCCGGCCTTTGGTATGTCGCCATAGATTTTCAGTTATTTGCTGTTTGCGCCTTATTGATTTTCTTAGTAGAAAAATTATCGCCAGCAAGTTGGAGCTACAAAAGCACTCGCCTGATCAGCCTGATCATCTTCAGCGCTCTTACCATTGCATCAGTGACATTTTTCAATCGGCATGATATCTATGACGTTTGGTTCGTTTTCTTTTTTGCCACCTATGGTTTGGGTTTGCTGACAGCTTTCTTGGTAAGAAGCCAATCACATCGTGTGTTGATTCTAACTGTGGTGGCAGTGACTATTTTTTCACTTTATTACCAAGATTTCAGAGAACGCCTGTCAGTTGCATTGTTGATGGCATTTTTATTGTTTAGCAGCTATGAAAGCAATTGGTCCAAATCCAAACTGTGGAATAACCCATTGCGAAAAATTGGAAAGATGTCTTATTCCATTTTCTTGGTGCACTTCCCCGTTTCGCTTGTGATCAGCGGCATCTGGGCGCAGCTGTATCCAAGCGATCCATGGATGAATGTCTTAGGCATGGGTTTATCAGCATTACTGAGTTTATTGCTGGCCATTCCTTTTTATAAATACATAGAAAAAAATTGAACCCAAAGAATTAAACCCAGCCCTGCTTCCACTCCAATCCATTGGAGAGTGATCTCCAATGGATTGTTTTTTGGCGCTTACTCATCACCGCTTCAATCACCACCTGCTCCACCGGACCACCCTCAACTTCCGGCTCAATCACTTTGATCACCATGAAATGCTTTTCTTTATTTGCGGGTATGACAGCCGTCCATTTACTCAAGAGCAATTTTTTGGGGTGAATCGGATTTTTTGTCATGAGTGAGATGTAATGGCTATTTAATTTTTATTCATTTCAATAGATACTATGAAGATGAAACAATTATTACAAGAAACCAAAACAATTGCTGTGGTGGGTCTATCCAACAAACCTGATCGCCCATCCTATGGCGTGACCCAATACATGCAAGCTCACGGCTATAAGATCATTCCCGTGAACCCTGCTTGCTCTGAAATTTTGGGCGAGACTTGTTACCCAGATTTAAGCAGCATTCCAATCCCTGTAGACATGGTGAACGTCTTCAGAAAGTCAGAAGATTGCCTAGAGGTCGCCCATGAAGCGGTCAAAATCGGCGCAAAATCCTTGTGGCTTCAAATGGGTGTTATTAATCAGGAGGCCTTGGACTATGCCAGCTCACATGGCTTGACTGGCATCATGGACAAATGCCTGATGGTGGAGCACAGCAAGCTCGGTCTCTAAGGCCACTCCTTTGGCCAGTCTATCAAAGCAGAAATATTGATTCTGGATTAAGCTAGATGCATGAAAAACATCAATGACATCCTGGCCAGCGAGATCACCCCTCAAAACATCTTTGAAAAAAGACGTCAATTAATCAAATTGGCAGCAATGGGTGTGTTTGGTATATCTCAAGCAGAAGTTTTCAGCAGAAATGCTTTTGCTCAAAGTGGTCCAAAGCTCTCGGCCAAAGTCAATCCACAATACTTCGTGGCAGATAAGCTCACGAGCTACAAAGATGTCACAACTTACAATAATTTTTATGAGTTTGGTACAGATAAGGCCGATCCTGCTCGCAATGCCCATACCCTAAAAACAAGACCATGGACCGTGAGTGTCGAGGGTTTAGTGAATAAACCAAAAGTGTGGGACATTGATGCCCTCCTCAAGTTAGCACCCATGGAAGAGCGTGTCTATCGCATGCGCTGTGTTGAGGGATGGTCGATGGTCATTCCTTGGATTGGTTATTCTTTATCGCACTTGATTAAAGCCAGCGAACCTCAAGGTTCCGCCAAGTACATTGAATTTATTACATTGGCAGACCCCAAACAAATGCCCGGTCTCAGTAGTCGCGTATTGAAATGGCCCTACACCGAAGGCTTGCGCTTGGATGAAGCCATGAATCCTTTGACACTTCTAACATTTGGTCTTTATGGAGAAGTCCTACCCAATCAAAATGGTGCGCCAATCCGCATCACAGTGCCTTGGAAGTATGGCTTCAAAAGCGCTAAATCGCTTGTGAAAATTCGGATCACAGATCAAGAGCCTGCGACAAGCTGGAAAGTATCAGCTCCGTCTGAATATGGCTTTTATTCCAATGTGAATCCAGAGGTCAATCATCCTCGATGGAGCCAAGCAACCGAAAGAAGAATCGGTGCTGAAGGTGGCATGTTTGCACCCAAGATCAAGACTTTGCCTTTTAATGGCTACGCTGAACAGGTGGCTCATCTTTACAAAGGCATGGATTTACGGAAATTTTATTAAGTGATGAAAATATTATTGATCGGCATTGGTTTATTGCCATTGGTCCGATTAATAGTTTTGGGCTACCAAGATGATTTGACAGCCAACCCTATTGAGTTCATCACCAGGTCGACGGGCACATGGGCCTTGGTGTTCTTGTGCTTGACCTTGGCCATCACACCCCTTAGAAAACTCACTGGTATCAATCAATTAATTGAATACAGAAGAACCTTGGGTTTATTTGTGTTTTTCTATGCTTGCCTGCACTTCTCTATTTGGTTTTGGCTAGACCATGGTTTGATCTTTTCAGAAATGATCATGGACGTGATCAAACGCCCATTCATCACAGTCGGATTTTTATCTTTTGTTTTGCTCCTACCGCTAGCCCTAACATCCAATCAATGGGCAGTTAAAAAACTAAAGCGCAACTGGGCCAGACTCCATCAATTAATTTACTTGATTGCACCCTTGGTGATTCTTCATTATTTTTGGCACAAGTCCGGAAAAAATGATTACTTCACCGTGAGCATCTATGGCGCTGTTCTTTTAATACTTCTCGCATTTAGATTAAGACTGAGGTTAAAACAATGAATCTGATTAAACGAAACCATTTAAAGATGACTGTTTACAGTGGCTTATTAGCTATTCTCATGACCTCACTGATGAGTTCAGCAAGCGCACAAACAAAACCAACTGCCCTAGAAAAAACAACTCGGATTGGTCAACTTGAATGGGACTTGCATGAAGTGACGATTGGTACAGTCAAGTTGTACGCACAACAAACCAAGTTTGTCAGTTCTGGTGAAAAAGAAGGCGGTAGTTTCATTTATGAAAACGGTTGGGCGCGCAAAAAAGGTTGGACTTGGTTGCAACCTTTTGGCGTTCCTGCCAAAGACCAGGAGCCGGCAGTCCATTTGAATTTTGATGAAGCGCAAGCTGTCTGCCAATTTTTTGGCAAACGATTGCCCAAGGATCAAGAATGGACATCAGCCGCCTTTCTAGAGCAGCGGGCCACTCCTCCACAGCCATTTGTCAAAGGTAAACGTTACGTCTATGCCAATGGTGATACCCCGCGAAACTCGCATTGCTTGAATGGCTGTGCAGGTCTAAAAGGCACAGCCCCTGCTAACGCTCTTAATCGCGGCACAGGCCATGTGGCAGTGATGACTACTCAGGCAGGCGTCAATGGTTTATTCGATATGGGTGGCAATGCCTGGGAATGGGTGGATGATGGTCCAGGCAATGAGAGGGTGACTCGGGGAGCTTCTTGGTGGTACGGTCCAGAGAATCAAATTGAATCCGCTCTAGCCACAAAACCCAGAGACACCAAAGTTGCTTATGTTGGTTTTAGGTGCGTGAGAGACGTCAAAGACCCAAAGTGAAATTGCATCAACTGATTTAAGTAATTGGGGTAATCAGAGATGGCATGATCACCACCTTCTAAGATCAATTGTTTGGCGCCAGGATATTTAGCGACCATCTCATGCCAATCTAAAACCTCATCGCCTTTTGCTGCCAGCAAAAAGTAACGTTCTGCTTGAGTGATCTTTTTGACATAAATTTCTTGAAGTTCATCAATGTACCTTGGTAAGAAATGAAATACTTCTTCTTGATGCCAAGATTTTTGTTCGCCAATGTATTTCTCTAAATCTCTTGCTGGCTCAATCGCTGGATTCAGCAAGCTGACTTTGCTAGCAAAGAGTTCGCCCAAATAAGTGGCGTAATAACCGCCCAAGGATGAGCCCATGAAAGACAAAGTGCTGAATACCCGCCCATGAATATGGTCATTCACCATCTGTATCGCTTCACGAGGTGAAGCAGGCAATTGCGGACAATACCAACCGATTGGCTCACCTGCTTGAATGCGTTGCTCTATAGCGGCTTTGGTCAACTGAGCCTTATTGGAGTTTGGTGAAGATTTAAAGCCGTGAAGATAAACAAGTAAATGCATGGGAATGGTTTTAGTTTTGAATCATGCTTGAAGAATTAGCCTAATATAGCCGAATATTACTCAAGAAATCAGGTTTCGAAATGGCCACAATATTTGAAAAGCTTTTATCTGGCGAATTCCCCTGTGCCAAAGTGTATGAAGATGATCTCGTATTTGCTTTCATGGATGCCGGGCAAGTCAATGATGGGCATGTAATCGTCGCATCTAAAAAACCTTATGAAACCATTTTAGATATTGATGAAGAAACTACCCAGCGACTCTTTTTGGTGGCCAAGCGCATTGCTCACGTTGTTCAGGATGTATTCAAGCCTGAAGGTATCACCCTCTTACAAGCCAATAAAGATGCTGGCTGGCAGTCTGTGCCGCACATCCATGTGCATGTTTTACCTCGCTATAAAAATGATGGGGTTGAGCTGGTTTGGCCAAGAAAAGAGCCAGGTATCGAACGCCTCAAAGAATTGGCCAAACTTATTAAAGTGCCAAGTCTTTGAAAGAATCATCAATGAAATGTCCGTGCGGTAAAGGTCGCTATGAAATCTGCTGCGGAAGATTTCATGAAGACAAGGAGCAAGCGGGCAATGCCGAAGATTTGATGCGCTCACGCTATAGCGCCTTTGTCCTAAAAAATGAATCCTATTTATTGAATACATGGCATCCCTCCACCAGACCCCAAGAACCCCTTTTCAATGAAGATAAAACTCAATGGATGGGTCTGACCGTGAAACACTTCAGGCAAGCAAGCGATCATTTAACTGCCACGGTAGAATTTGTGGCTATTTATAAAATCAACGGCAAAGCCCATCGCCTTCAAGAAATCAGCTCCTTTGTTTGCGAAGATAAGAAATGGCTCTATGTTGATGGGCACTTTCCCAAGATAAAATGATCCTATGAACGACGATATTCTTCTTAAAATGCGTGCAGTCTTCCAAGATTGCCAAAAACAGGCTGTTATGCTGGTTCAACAGCATCCCAGCATTCACAAAGGCTTTGTATCTGACATGCAGTTCGCCAGTACCTTTGGAACATTTTTAGGCGAAATTAAAATCAAGCACGGCATTGATATTGAGAAAGATTCTATTGCTCAACGCTTGATCAATGCCTTAGAAAAAACAGACTCGCACACCATTGGTCTAATTCGAGAAGAAATCTATGACGCTTTAGATAAGATGCAAGCAGAACAATACGCCAGCTATATTTTTATTAGCTGCTTTCCAAGTATTTACAAAGCAATGTCAGAAAAATAAAGGCCTGCCATGATGTCAGAACAATTAGCAAAGAAGACGCTCAAAGAAAAACTCTTCATCATTATTTTTGAGGCAGATACTCGCGCTGGGCAGTTATTTGATAAAGCCCTGATTTTCTTGATTTTGCTGTCATTGGTTGTGGTAGTGGTTGATAGCATTGATTCAATTTCAGCTGATTTTTATTTTAGCCTGACAGTTCTTGAGTGGCTCTTCACCATCATCTTCAGTGTTGAATACATTGCGCGCGTTTACTGTGCGCAAAATAGAATGCAGTACGTCAAGAGCTTTTACGGCATCATTGATTTGATTGCAATACTGCCCACTTACTTGGCCATGCTCTTCCCTGAGCTCCACGCATTGATTGATGTGCGTGTATTGCGTTTGATTCGTATTTTTAGAATTTTCAAACTCACTGAATATGTCACTGAATACGTTCACTTAGGTGCTGCTTTGGCAGCTAGTCGCAGAAAGATCTTTGTCTTCTTGTCAGGCGTTTTGATGATTGTGATGGTGTTGGGCACGCTGATGTATGTAATTGAGGGGCCTGCCAACGGATTTACCAGCATACCAACGAGTATTTACTGGGCCATCAGCACCATGACCACCGTGGGTTATGGTGACATTGTCCCTAAAACTGATTTTGGGCGCTTTATCGCGTCTGCCATGATGTTGATGGGCTGGGGAACCTTGGCGGTGCCAACCGGCATTGTGACGGCTGAACTAACCAGTTCTCGCAATCAACAAATTACCAGCAGGATTTGCAAGCAATGCATGTCCGAGGGCCATGATGCTGTGGATCAATATTGTCGTCATTGCGGTGCCAAATTACCTGATTACGTTCACGACTAAATCATCACTTTTATTCATCGTTCTTATTTTTTAGATGATGTCCAATATTTTTGCATCTCTAAAAATAAAAACGAAGCTGACCAGGTGATGAGCAAGAGGCCTAGCAGAGCCTCAATACCTGTCAAATATCTCAGATAGCCATGGGCCACTACATCTCCATAACCAACGGTTGTGTAGGTGATGAAAGATAAATAGACGTAATCTAATAAGGTGCCATGACCACTGGCCACCCCGGTCAACCCACCCATGCCATCAAATTGCAAGGCCAGCAAATAACCTAAAGCAAATATCCAAATTTCAACAATGTGGGCCATGAAAATCACACCCGCCCCCGCCAACACTTTAAAGCGAGCGGGCAAATGTGAAACTTTCGGCAAACGTTTGTCCAACTGAAATAAGACTTCATAGTGAATCAAGATCACTAAAAGTGCTAAGAGTGTATTAAAGACGAAAGCCAGGGTGAGCAACATAAATACGCTTATTTAAAAATGAATCAGCCCATATTACTGATTTATCTGGCTTTGCACCACCTGAATGGTCAGGCTTCAGATAAAAACTTTAAGAATGGTTACACTAGGTCCATTGATTAACTTCGAAAATATCAGCGCATGCTCTCTCAGCTAGAAAAATTCAATGCATTAGTGATTGGGTCTACAGGCTCAATTGGTCAAGCGTTCATTGAGCACTTGAAGAAATTGCCCAATTGTTCAAAAGTGATTGGCTTGAGCAGGCAGTCAGTTCCATCGATTGATTATGCAAACCCTGACAGTATTCAAGCAGCAGCTGATGTCTTGTCTCATGAAGGCCCTTTTCACTTGATCATTGTTGCTACAGGCATTCTTCACACCGACACCTGGTCACCAGAAAAGAAGTTATCAGACTTACATGAAGCTCAGTTCATGCAAACCATGCAGTTAAATGCTTTAGGTCCTGGTTTGTGTTTGCAGTCATTCGCACCGCTGTTAGATCCTGAGTTTGGTGTCATGGCTTGCCTATCTGCCAAAGTCGGCAGCATTGAAGATAATCGCTTGGGTGGTTGGTATAGCTATCGCGCCTCTAAGGCTGCTTTGAATATGCTGATCAAAACTGCATCCATTGAACAAAAACGCACAAGACCTAATCATTGTTTATTGGCCTTGCACCCTGGCACAGTGGCCTCTGCCCTATCAAGACCATTCAAGGGTGACCAAATTGGTAGAGCCCCACAAGACGCTACTTTTGATATGTTGCAAGTACTCTTAAATGTCACATCCAGTGACTCAGGTAAGTTTTTGAGTTACCAAGGTGAAGAACTTCCTTGGTAAAGAAGTGCTCTGTTAGAAATAACTGCGTAAGAAATTCTCTTAATTAACTTATTTTATATTTTCAAATATTTGATTCATGGTCTTTGCCAAAGCAATGTCTTTGTGCGTGATACCGCCAGAATCATGGGTGCTCAATGTAACGTGCACAGTGCTGTAAACATTCGACCAATCCGGATGATGATTCATCTCTTCAATTGGCTCATAACAATTCTTCATGAATGCAAAGGCTTGTTCAAAATCTTTGAACACGAATTTTCTTTGAATTGAGAGATGATCAGCACTGATAGCCCAACCCTCTAGTTCATTCATCGGTATATCTTTGATGGCTAATAAAGCTGGTTTAGTTTTAGTTATTGGAGTGGACATATCGCGCCTTGAAAAGTGATGAAACATAGAATAAGGCCGGTGTAATAATTAACCAGATAACTGATAAGCAAATCATGGTGGCAGTCAAATCAGAAACCACACCTGCCCCCATTCTGACTCCTGCCCAATAGGCAAATGGTCCACTGATGGCGCCCAGCACTCCCGCAAGGAGATAGCGGCCACTCAACCAACTCATGGATGATTGGAGCGTTAGCACCAATACAATCCAGATCGGAGTCATCCAAAAAGGAGAAGCTCCAGTCCAATAGGCAGTTGTGAAAGCAATCAAATTAAAAGATATCAGCGCGCTATCAATCACAATCCCTAATATGGCCCCCACCAAAATCATTCGATAGTCATGAGCACGATGATCTGAAGTGAGCAAGGCCCAAGCAATGATGCCTATAGAAATCAATATAGCCATCAGTTCAAATTGATGAGCCGCTCCAAAAATGCACAAAAACCAAACTGCCTGAAATTGAATGAAGTTGATCAGTTTTTTCATGAGTCTTAACGCTTATAAAAGGCCAATGTCACTTCGCCTAAATAAATACCAAATTTACTCATTTTTGCTTTGTTCAGCATGACCTTATCATCCATCTGATACATCCAGTCATTGAACTGAACGTTATAGACTTTGCCATCGACTGGCAGTGCCAAGGTGTATGACCAGTTCAAGGCATTGCCAGCAACCTCACCCACGGCTTCGCCCACCACATCAGAGGCTGTGCCCTTGTAACGGTTTGGAGCAACTTCGGTGAGAGTCCATACGCGACGCTGTGTGGTGCCATCAGAATAAGTGAAAGCCTCATCCAGTACGCCAACCTTTTGACCATTCTGCACCGTCCACTTGGCATCAATCACGACCTTGAATCGCTTCACAACTTTATCGCTTCTGTCAGTGAAGATGCCATGAGCATCAATCGTGCCATTGAAATAAGTGGCCAGATCCAAAGCTGGCTTTTCTTGGGCATAGTCGCTGACTTTCACACTCGAACATCCAAATAAGGCAAAACCCATTAAACAAACTCCTAAACGTTGCAAAAATTTAATCATGGCAATAGGCCTCTAAATTAACCCTCGGACAATATTGACCCAATAATACTTTTCTTAACTGGGGTGCACTGGTTTTGGGGTGTAACCAGATGCCAAAAAATGCTTGAGAGAAAGACTCTCCAGAAATTTCACTGACAAACTGCCCATTATAAAAAAACTGAGTACTTCCTTGGGGCTTCTTGATTGCAGTGATTGAATCCCCTACTTGAACGGTCTTGAATGCTTTGGCCAGTGGATCAGCCCACTCTGCTCTTTGGCTATCACTCACACCTAATTTTTTTAACTCATCCAAGGTTTGTTTGGCAAGATCTTTAGATTCAAATTTACGCAAGTACTGAATATCCAGGGCAATACCACCTTTGGGCTCTTTGCTGGTGTATAGCTTTGCATCGTAAAGGGTAAAACCCCAATAGGTCATTCTGCCTTGCCCTAATGACTCTACCTGATTGATGTTTTTAACCACCAGGGATTGGTTGTGATCATTGGATGCAGATACAAAACCTGAGCACATGAGCGCCAAGCCCAGCAAAAATGTTTTTGTTGGCATATCTATGCGGTGAAATTTACTAAAAGAGTCAGTCATCTTTCTAGCTTACTCTGTAATGAGAATTTTTTCTTAAGACAGCATACCGCCCAGGGGCTGTGGGGGTAATGAAAATGCCAAAATAGCGCTAATCTTTGCGTAATTGGCTAAAAAATGGCTCTTTTAACCAAACAACTAAGAAATTAAACTAACTGTAAAATGAGGCATCAATCAATGAATGGCGGTTTATGAAAAAAACAAGCCCTACCGAAGAACTTCGCGAAACTGGACTGAAGGTCACAGCGCCAAGATTAAAGATCTTGGAGTTTTTCAATAAAAATCCCAATCGCCACTTCAGTGCTGACGACATCTACCTTGAGGTCATCAAAGAGAGGTTAGACATTGGTATTGCTACGATCTACCGCGTATTGATGCAGTTTGAAGGCGCTGGTATTCTGAGAAAAAATAACTTTGAATCCTCCAAGGGCGAAGGTAAAGCTATTTTTGAATTAAATGAAGGCACTCATCACGATCACATTGTTTGCGTGAAATGCGGCAAGATCGAAGAGTTTTTTGATGCCGTCATCGAAAAGCGTCAAAAAGAGATTGCTGAAAAACTAGGCTTCACTCTGGTTGATCATTCTTTGTCGATGTACGGCTCTTGCAAGGCCTGTAAGAAGAAGTGAGTCTAGCTAGCCATTGAGCCTTGAGCGCTCTTTTCTCAAAATAAACTGTACCGGCAAGAGATAGCAAGCATTGATGTCTCTGTCTTGAATTTTTGCAGGGATAAATTTCCATTTCTTAACTGTTTCAATCGCAATATCATCCAAGCGCTGGTGGCCAGATGTTTTTTCTAGCTTTAGATTTTCTACCAAACCGCTCAAGCTAACACAAACATTCAGGACCACCTTGCCCTCTTCATTCAATCTTCTACTCATCAAGGGGTAAGGCGGCTTCGGATTATTCAGGCCTTTCGCAAATGGGTTGGGCATTGTGACCGGGGCAGCTCCAGCTTCATGCGCTCCTGATTGTCTTTGTTCTTCTTCAAAATTCGGGCTATTTTCTAAATCACTGCGTAGACTCTGTTGAGAAGTAGTTTTATTTGGCGCCGGGTTATTTGTATTTATTGATATTTTTGTTGAAGCATTTGTTGATGGGTGATTGATGAGGGACGCCATCATGATCAGAGCCCCATGTTCACTGCGCGCATTAAAAGAAAATAGGCCAAACAAGATAATCGCCACATGAACTGCAGTGACCAGCAATGTGATGACTGCATGAGGTTGATTGGTTTTGGTAAAAATGAAAGGCATGATGCTAATCAGATGGTGTCAGAGCACCTTGAATTGCATGGAAGCAAAAGATCTTTTCTTCCTGGCCGAGAAAATCTTTCTAATTTCATCTCATACAGAAGCTCCAACTCTCTTTGAGGCGCAGGATGAGATGGCAGGTCTGCGAAGATCTTGCCGTCCTTGATCAAGATCAGACGCTCAAAGCCTTCAATGGCCTGCTGAATATCATGCAAGATGGCAACAAGCGCAAGCGATCTATTCTGGCAAAAATCTACAATGGATGAAAGCAGTTCAATCTGCAATCCGGGGTCCAGTGCTGCCAGAGGCTCATCAATCAACATGATGCCGTTGTGTTGATCCCATAATTGGGCAAATATTCTGGCCAAGTGAACCCTGGCCTTTTCTCCTCCGGAGAGCGTCTGATATGAGCGATCCAAAAGATATTCGATTCGTGCAGCCCTTGCTGATTCTTTGATAATCTGGATGAGTTCAGGGTCATGTTCTCTGGCCACCCTTCCCAAACTGATGATTAGCTCGCTACTTAAATTAAATGCAGTCTCGTGTTGCTGAGGTAAAAATGCCCTCTTATAAGAAAGTTCTTGCACACTCATTTGCCTGAGTGGCTTTGATAAAAACTCCATGCTTCCGGCGCAATCTCTTAATCCAGACATGATTTGCAATAAAGTTGATTTACCCGCACCGCTTGGGCCCAGTATCGCTATGCGCTCATTGCTTTTGATATCAATTGAGAATGGCCCAAGCGTATTTCTTTGAGTCTGGGCGCTTAGGTGTTTTGGGCTGACATCTTTTAAAGATAAGAGAATTTGATCTTCGGTCATTGGATCAAGGTTTTTCTTTGTTTAGCCAATAGACTCAAGAAAAATGGTGCGCCTAATAAGGCCGTGAATACCCCCACGGGTATTTCTGCAGGGATGGCCACTGTTCTGGCCAAGGTGTCCGCCAATAGCAACAACGAACCGCCGAGCAACATCGATAAAGGCAAAACCTGGCGGTGATCAGGACCCGCCATGGCTCTGGCTATATGAGGTGCAATCAAGCTGATGAATCCAATCATCCCGCACCAAGCAACTGCGCAAGCACTCAAGAAAGCCACCATCAAAATAATGCGTTGACGCAATTGCTTCAAATTGACACCAATCTGAGCTGCTACAGCTTCACCCAATGACAAAGCGTTGATTTGCAGTGTCAATCTTTGTGAGCATAAAAATGCAACAACTAACACAAACATCATCAATGAAAGAACCATCCAATTAGCTCCGGCCAATGAGCCCATGGTCCAAAAAGATAAGTTTCTTAATTGCTCATCATTGGCAAGATAGCTTGATAAACCAATGAAGGCAGCGACTAAGGCGTTGATGGCAATACCCGTGAGTAACAGCCCCATCACTGATCCTGGCGTTAACCACCTGGCGAGACGATCCAATAGAAAGCAAATGCCTAAAGCTCCGCAGAAGGCTGCAATGGGCAACATCCAAACACGCAGAACTTCAGGTATTGCCCAGTCCCAACTTCCAGAAAACACAATCGCACCCGCTGCGGCTGCAGCAGCACCACTGCTCACCCCCAATAAACCAGGATCTGCCAGTGGATTACG
>JBEIOY010000119.1:0-4553 GCA_040377355.1 Burkholderiaceae bacterium
CAGCTGGTGCTTTGCCATAGTTTTTGTAAGACGTGGCGCGGCACATCCAAAATCTTCTTCGCATCGCGCCAGATCTCTACTTGGCCTGTCGTGTTTGGTTTTGCAACCACATTACTGCAGCTGTAAAGGTTGTGTTGCTTCAGGATTTCAAAGACGGTGTCGCGGTGCTCGCGTTTCACTTGGATCAAGGCACCTAACTCTTCATTGAAGAGTGCTCTCAAAGTCAAATCGTTTCTTCTGCCAGATACCTGCTGAGCCCAATTCTTGGCATCGCCAAAATCAGATTCGTGATCTTTATCAAGCACCAACATATCCACATTGAGTGAAACACCAACGTGGGATGTGAATGCCATTTCGGTAGCAGCCGCAAATAGGCCACCGTCTGAACGGTCGTGATAAGCCAAGAGCAATCCTTGACGGCGCATGCTGATGATCGCTTTTGCTAGATTTTTTAGATCCTCTGGGTCATCTAAGTCTGGAGTGCTTTGACCAGCTTGGTCAATCACTTGAGACAAGATACTGCCAGCCATGCGGCTCTTTGAACGACCCAAATCAATCAATACGATTTCTGTATCAAGTGCTTGACCTTGCTCATCTTTGATTTGCAGCAAAGGCGTTGTTGTTTTGCGTGTATCAACCACTGGGGCAAACGCCGAGATGATCAATGAAACAGGAGATGTGACTGATTTCTTTTCAGTAGTTTTTTCATCATCCCATTGCGTGCGCATCGACAAGGAGTCTTTGCCCACCGGAATAGAAATACCCAAGGCTGGGCAAAGTTCCATGCCCACTGCTTTAACAGAATCAAATAATTTGGCATCTTCACCAGGATTGCCACAAGCAGCCATCCAGTTAGCCGATAGTTTGATGTCTTCAATGCTGTCAATATCCGCTGAAAGAATATTGGTGATTGATTCAGCCACGGCCATGCGGGCTGCTGCTGGTGCGTTCATCACTGCCAATGGAGCTCTCTCACCCATTGATATGGCTTCACCACGATAGCCTTTGAAGTCCATCAAGGTCACAGCGGCATCAGCCACTGGTACTTGCCACGGTCCAACAAATTGATCACGGGCGTTCAAGCCGCCCACAGTTCTGTCACCAATGGTGATCAAGAATGATTTGCTGGCAACGGTTGGGTGTTGCAAAACCCAACTAGCCACTTGATCCAGTTTGACATCGGTGAGATCAATTTCAGGCAATTGCTTTTCAAGACGCTTAACATCACGGTGCATGCGCGGTGGTTTGCCCAATAGAACTTCCATCGGCATATCAATCGGTAAACGCTCGTCTTTACCTTCAGGCTCTTTGGTGTCAATCAAGAACAACTGGCGCTCTTTGGTTGTTTCACCAACCACCGCGATCGGGCAACGTTCACGATCACACATGGCCTGCAAAATTGGCAAACTTTCTTTTGCAATCGCTAAGACATAACGTTCTTGAGATTCATTGCACCAGATTTCTGCTGGGCTCATGCCGCTTTCTTCTAGTGGCACTTTGCGCATATCAAAGGTGGCGCCTAAACCAGCACCATCGGCCAACTCTGGGAATGCATTCGATAAACCGCCCGCTCCCACGTCATGGATAGAGACAATCGGGTTCTTCTCACCCATGGCGCGACAAGCATTGATCACTTCTTGAGCACGGCGTTCAATCTCTGGATTACCGCGTTGCACTGAATCAAAGTCCAAGTCAGCCGTATTTGCACCAGTGGTCATTGAACTGGCAGCTCCGCCACCCATACCAATGCGCATGCCTGGGCCACCCAATTGAACCAAGAGGTAACCAGGTTTGATTTCTTTTTTATGGGTATGACCATCATCGATGGCACCAATACCACCAGCGATCATGATCGGCTTGTGATAACCGCGACGCTCCCCATCAATGGTTTGCTCAAACACGCGGAAATAACCACCTAAATTAGGGCGACCGAATTCATTATTAAATGCCGCACCACCCAAAGGGCCTTCAATCATGATTTGTAATGGCGAGGCAATGCGCTCAGGCTTGCCATACGCTTGTTGATCCCATGGCAACTGACTGCCTGGTAAGTTCAAGTTCGATACTGAAAAACCAGACAAACCAGCTTTTGGTTTACCACCAATACCGGTGGCACCTTCGTCACGGATCTCACCACCGGAACCAGTAGAGGCTCCAGGGTATGGCGCAATCGCTGTCGGATGGTTGTGTGTTTCTACTTTCATGAGCGTGTGTGTCAAACGTGTTTGCTTCACATACTCTTGTTGTTCATTCGGGGCCCAGACTTCAGCTTCGCAACCCGCCATGATGGCTGAGTTATCTGAGTACGCCACGATCGTGCCCTTGGGTTGCAACTGATGCGTGTTGCGGATCATCGCAAATAATGACTTGTCTTGCTCTAAACCATCAATGGTCCAAGTAGCATTAAAGATCTTGTGACGGCAATGTTCGCTGTTGGCTTGCGCGAACATCATGAGCTCAACGTCACTGGGATTGCGCTTCAATTTTTTAAAGTTATCCACCAAGTAGATGATTTCATCATCAGACAAGGCTAAGCCCATGGTGGTGTTGGCTTGTTCAAGCGCGGCTTGACCACCTTTGAGAATATCGATGCGTGTGAATGCTTTGTCGCTCAAGGTTTGATACAGCTCAGCTGCTGCCTCAATCGATGGCAAAGTGATTTCTGTCATGCGATCATGGATCGCTGCCAAAACTGCCTGACGTTGAGCTTCGTTCAACGCTTTTTTGCTGGTCCAGAAAAACTGCACGCCGCGTTCGATGCGCAGAACACTCAAACCGCAATGATGGGCAATGTCAGTGGCCTTGCTGGCCCAAGGAGAAATCGTGCCAATGCGAGGTGCGACCACTGCGTGACCTTGTTTGCCAGCAAACAAGCCTTTGGCCTCGATCAAATTGAATGGTTCACCGTAATTTAATAAGCCGGCCAAAACCTTCTGATGATCACCTGAAAGTTCAGCGTCAGACCAGACAAAATGCACAAATTGCGCTTGGATCTGAGTGAGCTCAACGTCTTGCTCTGATAAAGAGCTAAGAAGACGCTGTTGGCGAAATTGAGAGAGGGCTTGAGACCCATTGAGGCTTAAAAAACGACGATTTGCAGGCATCCGAAGATTATAAAACGAATGGCATTCTTGCTATTGTTTTTAAAGCTATTTTTTGCAGAATTGCCCTATTAATCTAGGTACCTCAAGCTTCTTCAGACTGCCACGACCACTCGACCATTGTTTAAAACCATCTGACGTTCACAGCGGCTGGCCAAGGCCATGTCGTGGGTGACCAAAATCAGAGTTGAACCGAGTTCTTGGTTGAGCTGGAATAGCAATTGAATGATTTTTTGACCATTTTGCTCATCCAAACTGCCAGTAGGTTCGTCAGCAAATAGAATGTCTGGTTCAGTCACAAAAGCCCGCGCCAAAGCGACCCTTTGCTGCTCGCCCCCTGACAATGTTTTGGGGCGGTGCTTGAGGCGTTCGGATAAACCAACTTTTTCTAACCAAACTTGTGCTTTTGCTGCTGCTTCAGACCTGGGCATGCCCGCTAATTCAAGAGGTAGCTGGACATTTTCTAAAGCGGTTAAATGATCAATCAGTTGAAATGACTGAAATACAAAACCCACGTGCTGAGATCGGATTTGGGCTCGTTGGTCTTCATTGGCAGCTGAAATATCACGATCCATCAATAGGACCTGCCCTTTGCTTGGGGTGTCTAGGCCGGCTAAGAGGCCTAACAAGGTACTTTTACCTGAACCACTGGCTCCTACAATTGCCAAACTTTCACTCTCAGCAACCGAAAAATTAATATCATGCAAAATAGTCAAAGGGCCATCCACTGTATCCACAGTTTTTGCAAGATGCGATACTTCTAGAACAGTTTTGAGTGTTGTTGCATCCATAGGAGCTTAGTTTGAGTAGTCTTTTAAGTTGTCGCTTGGGTTTTAAGTCTAGATCAAGGTCACTTGAGCGCGATAGTTATCTTGCTTACATCGTTCACATGTTAATGGTGTTTGCGGTGTTGTGCATGACTCTTTTGAATAGCCCCATTGTCATGGCGCAATCTTCAAAAGTTCTGATCATGGGCGATAGCCTGTCAGCCGAGTACGGTATTCCCCGCGGCACTGGCTGGGTGAAGTTACTCGAAAATCGCTTGAAAAAAAACTATCCAGGAATACAAGTGATCAATGCGAGTATCAGTGGAGAAACCACCCTTGGTGGTCAAATGCGCCTGGCTTCATTATTGAAAAATTACCAACCCAAAGTGGTGGTAATTGAATTAGGCGCTAATGACGCGTTGCGCGGCTTGCAACTGACAGCCACCGAGCAAAATTTGCGCCAAATGGTTCAGGCATCAAAACAATCAGGCGCCAAGGTTTTATTGCTGGGCATGCGTATTCCACCAAATTATGGCCAGGAATATACAAATAAATTCTTTGGCATTTATGGCAAGTTAGCCGCATCTGAACAAGTTGAGTTACTGCCCTTCTTCTTAGAGCGCGTGGCAACTCGCATGGATTTATTTCAGGCTGATCGCATTCATCCGAATATGACAGCACAAAG
>JBEIOY010000176.1:0-2890 GCA_040377355.1 Burkholderiaceae bacterium
CTGATTTCTTTGGCCAAATCATGTCTTTTTTCAGCCAAAATGAATTGCCCAATTGAGATGGTTTGAGCCCCACTCTCCAAAATCACCAAATCTTTTTTTCGGTCATACAAAGACTCAGGGTCTCTCACTCTAACCCAGGGAGCATTCCACTGAGTCAGGGAATTTTTGTCCCCCAGGTTCAATTCGATGATTAATTCTGAGTTCTGTAATGTGATTTTTTCGTAATCTCTGGCATGCCTCGCATAAATCAGCAACGCAATACCTAAGACTGATAGCTCAATCACAGCAAAAGGCAGGACCATCCAAGCGCCAATCCACCAAAAATAAGTGGTGATCAACCCCGAAAAAACCACCATGGATAAATAAAAGATACCTACTTGCTTGGGCGTAAAAGAACAGTTGCGCCTCATCAGCCACACTGTTTTAGCTTGAGAAGCTTCGGTGTTCATTTAGAAAATTAATTTGATCAACATCGTCATAGCAATTAAGATAGCAAAAATTGCAAAAGCTTGCTGAGCCCTAGGGCCAGAAATGCTCTTGACCAGTTGCCGACCAATCAACAACCCTAATATAGACCCCACCGAAAATGGCCAGGCCAAAGACCAGTTCATTGCGCCATAAAAATTAGAAAACAGCACCCCACCCGTTGAGATGATGGTGAGCACTCCCAAAGAAGTTGCCACGATTGATTTAATGGGCAGATCAGTGAATTTCCTCAAAGCAGGAACGATGATAAAACCACCCCCCACTCCTAATAAACCTGAGAAAAATCCCGCTAGCGCTCCTGAACTAAACAGTGCTCTGGCACAAGGAAGGGTCCAGGTGAGCTTGCCGATGGTTTGATCGAGTTGGCATGGAGGTCCAAGCTTCTCTTCAATGCCAGCCAATTCTCTTTGGGCCTGAGACCACATATTTTTAGCCACCAACAAAAGAATCGCAGCAAAGATCAGGACCAAAGGCCAATTGGGCAATTGGTGGGCCAACCAAATACCAAGAGGAGACAAAATCACGCCGGCACAGGCAATTAAAAGCGCAGCTTTGTATCTAAGAATTTTTGCTTTAAAGCCAAGATAAGCGCCTAAGCCAGAAGACAAAGCCACTGCCATTAAGCCGATGGGGGCAGCCTGAGCAACATCCAAGTGCAGGAAAAAACCCAAGAGAGGCACGGATAAAATAGCACCACCCGCACCCGTCAAACCTAAGACCACTCCAACAAAAATGCCAAGAGCGATCCCGATGAGTGTTAACTCCAACGAATCAACCGACCTGCTGAGCCAGCATGTATAAATTAGTTGATCTAGCACCTGAACGACAGAATGCCAAAACAGGGGCAGGCATGGTCTCAAGCAAACGAGCCATCTCTTGCGCTTGCTCTAAGGTGATTTGACCGCTGACCACTGGCAAGTAAGCGTAATTGAGGCCCAGTGATTTGGCAGCCATTTCAATTTCAGCGTTCAAAGGTTGCTGAGGGCCAGCCTCGCCATCTGGGCGATTATTGATGATTGATTTGTAACCTTGGCGTGCGATTTCAGCAACATCCTGCGCACTGATTTGCCCCAAAGTACCAAATTGATCTGTATGACAAGCGATTTGAAGTGGCATGCCACATCCTCCAGTGTTTGAATGTTGATTTGAATGATTACTGCCTAAAACTGGTTCGCAAGGTGGTGGCAGCATTCTCCATTGCAAATACTTCATTGCCAATGTGGCACCGACAACAAACCCAGTAATGGCAATGAATGAACTGATGGCCAATGTTGAAATACCGGTCAAGCCCTGACCGATCGTGCAACCAAACGCAGTCACACCACCAACACCCATTAAAACTCCACCGAGCAAATGATTGCCAGTGTCTTCTGCATTTCTGAAACTTTCCCAATGGAATGTCTTAGTCACAATCGAATAGATGAACGAGCCGACAATCAAACCAAAGACTGAAGAAATGCCTAAAGTTATTTTTCTGCTTGCATCGCTGAAGAATGTCAGCCATTCAATCACGTAAGCATAGGGCGCTACATACGTTAAACTTTCCATCCGACCGCTGTTGGTCGCCACAAAAACCTCTTCTAAGGTATTTGGATCTTCAGCAACGTAACCCAAGACTCCTGAAATCCACCAAACCACCAAGACAGCAGCACCAACGCCAAAGCCAGCCAACAGATTATTGAGATTCCAGAATTCTTTTTTGATCAGCGCAAACACAATCAATGCGCCACCAATGATGAGCGCCAAGCCGATCTGCAAACTGTCTTTGGCCATGCCCATTGAAGCAGCAAACACGCTTGGTAAATCCTGCTGGGTCGATAAGGTGACAAACACGGTATCAGTTGTATTGACTCTAAAAACGCCAAATACACCTCTTAACGTCATATAAGACGATAGTGCCAAAGTCAAAAAGACCACCAAAGACTTTAGGTTGCCCGCGCCAATACGCAACAAAGTTTTACTTCCGCAACCCGAGGCCAACACCATACCAAAACCAAACATCAAAGAACCCACGATAGTAGATAACCAGGTTAAGCGTGAGCCTGTATAAATAGACTTGCTGACGTCAATCACGCCCATCGAGGTCATAACTCCCACACCAACAATGGCAACGCCCATGGCTAAAAGCCATTGACGCATGCGCGTCCATTCACCCATGATGGCAATATCAGTGATAGCGCCCATGGTACAAAACCGTGTTTTTTGTAGAACAATGCCCAAAAGAACGGTCACCGCAAAGGTGGACCAAATAACGGTGCTTGATATGGAATTTAAGTTAATTTCAGGCATAAATAGAGGTTTGACCTTTTAAGCCTGTCATTTTATGGCATTTTTGGCGATTAGCCCTTGGCTTGATTTTTTTGTTGAGACTTTTAAGTACTTTAGAAATTATTTTTAATAATGA
>JBEIOY010000130.1:0-4011 GCA_040377355.1 Burkholderiaceae bacterium
CGTGAAATCGCTTGATCAATGCCCTTCTTAGTTTTGTAGAAACCTTCAGCAGTGCGCTCACCAGTCAAGAATGGCTTATCGTTTTCATCGTAGTCTGATGTCAACAAGTCAGCAGCTTCAGCATCTGTTCGAGCGATCACCAATGTAGGAACGCCACAAACGTCAGCAGCCATACGAGCAGCGATCAACTTTTGGCAAGCTTCTTGTGTTGGAACCAACACTTTACCGCCCATGTGACCACACTTCTTTACTGAAGCCAATTGGTCTTCCCAGTGAACACCAGCAGCACCAGCCTTGATCATGGCTTTCATCAATTCAAAAGCGTTCAATACACCACCGAAACCAGCTTCAGCATCAGCAACGATAGGAGCGAAACAATCAATGTGACCCTTGTCACCTTTTTCAATACCTTTTGAGTACTGGATTTCATCAGCGCGACGGAAAGTATTATTGATACGTTCAACAACCTTAGGTACTGAATCAACTGGGTACAAAGATTGATCAGGGTACATTGATGAGTATGTGTTGTTATCAGCAGCCACTTGCCAGCCTGACAAATAAATTGCCTTCACCCCAGCTTTAACCTGTTGCATCGCTTGACCACCAGTCAAAGCGCCTAAACAATTAACGTATGGCTCGTTATTCACTAAGCCCCATAGTTTTTCAGCGCCACGACGTGCCAAGGTGTGCTCGATCGGGAATGAACCGCGTAGACGAACGACATCAGCTGCTGTGTAACCGCGCTTAATACCTTTCCAACGTGGGTTTGTATCCCAATCTTTTTGCAATGCATCGATTTCTTGTTGACGTGTTGACATGTTTCTCTCCCGTTAAATAACATAAATATGTGCCCATAAGACATATGGCTATCAATTTCCGTGTCTTATGTCTTATATAAGAGTGTATGTACTTGTGAACAAGATTGCAAGGATTAATTTATCTTAAACAAATAATATATATCCCAATTAAATTAATAACTTAGGAAGTATATTTTATATTGTGGAATGTTAAATCATCAGTTGCAATGACTTGCAATACTTAGAGAATTTACATAAATTTTTAGGTCAGCGGTCGGTCTGCCACCAATACACCGTCTTGATCAACGTAAATCATGTCGCCAGGCTTGACCGTTGTTCCCGCCATATCAATGGTCAAGTCGCGCTCACCCACATTGCGTTTAACGCTTTTTTGCGGATGGGCGGCTAGAGCGCTGACACCTACTTTGACTTGCGCAAGCTCTAAGGTGTCGCGCACACAACCGTTGACCAGAATCCCAGCCCAGTTATTCTTCTCTGCCAGAACCCCTAAATTACCTCCAACCAAAGCACAACGCATTGAGCCACCACCATCGATGACCAATACCCTGCCTTGTCCAGGTTCATCAAGAATCGTTCTGACCCAGGTATTGTCTTCAAAGACTTTGAGAGTCACTGCTGGGCCTTTGAATTGAGATAAGCCCCCATAGGATCGAAACACTGGGGCGCAAATGCGCAAAACTCCAGTTGCAATCAAATCCTCATTCGCATCACATAGATCGGTCGTGGCAAAATTCATGGTCTTCTCCAGAAAAAATCTTTAAGCGTTTTTTAGCTTAACAAACCGATTATTTTCACCTACTCGAAAAGCCGTGAGCAAGGCCATCATTAAAAAAGCAGCAATCAGGATAAAGACTCCGGGCGCCATTTTCCAGTCCATCAATAAACCAAATATCAATGGTCCAATCGCCAAACCTGAATCAAGCCCTGAATAAACTGTGCCAAAAACACGGCCAGAAGCTTCTTTGGGGGTTGCTGAGCGAATCATCAAGTCTCGTGATGGTCCAGTAACACCAACACAGAAACCCATCACAATGAATAAAATCATCATGGTCGATCCAGAGACAACGGTCATGGCGATCAATACTGAAATTGAGCTGCCCAAAATGAAACCAATGGCAATGATTCTTTCTGGAAAGCGAGCTCGATTTGCAATAAAGCCTCCAAGAATCATGCCCCCTGCACTGGCGACCATGTAGGATGAATAAGCTGTGGTTGATAATGCAATGGGCAAGTCATACAGCAACTGCATGGCAGTGGGTGCAAAACTTTGAACACCACTCAAAGCCAAAGCACTCAAAAAGAAAAAGCCCCAACACATCCAAACCATTGGCAACTTCAAATAATCAAATGAAAATGCGGGTGAATTTTTTCTGGCAGTCTCTTCGAGATCACGCTGTTCCTGAGAACCCATCAAGACATGACGTCTCCAATAGAGAACTCCCAACATCACAAAGGCAACTCCTGACGCAACCAATAAAGCTTGACGCCAACCAGCAAAAGTTGTGACAGCCACTAAAACTGCTGGCGAAGCTGCCCAACCAAGAGCTCCTGAAACACCGTGCATTGAATAAGCATGAGCTACTCGCTCCGATGAAACTCGACGATTGATTAAAGTGTAATCAGCCGGATGGAACACACCGTTACCAAGACCCGCCAAACATGCGCCAAATAACAAGCTCCAATAGCCCGTAGAAAACGACAATACAACTGCTGAAACAGCCAGAGTTGCAACACCAAAGAAAAGAACCTTTAAAGGCCCTGAATGATCAACCCAAAAACCGGCAGCAGCTTGCATCATTGTTGAGACAACGAAGAACATGGTCATCAAGAATCCAAGCTCAGCATAACTGAGTCCAAATTCAATTTTCAACCATGGGAACAGCGGCGCCAGGATTAATTGATAAAAATGAGAGGTTCCATGAGCCACACTGACAAGGCCAATAACCTCCGCGTCTTTGCGAATCGTCATTGGCCGATGTTACTACTGATTGAATGAGGCTGCTAGTTTTTGCTTAGAGCCTGAGCGCTTTCTTAATGAACAACCCGATCAAACATGAATGCTCCATTTTTATCAACGTCTACTGGAACAATGGCTTTGGGCCCAAACTTACCCTCCAGAATTAGTCGAGCGACAGGGTTTTCAATATGTTGTTGAATTGCTCTCTTCAGCGGTCTTGCTCCAAAGACTGGGTCATAACCAGCCTCAGATATACGCGTAAGAGCTGCATCACTGACTTCAAGCAGCATATCCATCTTAGCCAAGCGATCACGCAAGCGTTGCAACTGAATCTTGGCAATCGCAGCGATATTCTTTTGATCTAATCCATGGAATACGACCATTTCATCAATGCGATTTAAAAACTCAGGGCGGAAATGTTCTTTGACATCAATCATTACCGCTTCTTTGAGCTTCTCTTGTGGTTGACCGCTCATTGACTGAATCATTTGTGAACCTAAATTACTGGTCATCACGATCACCGTATTTTTAAAGTCAACAGTTCGCCCCTGT
This sequence comes from Burkholderiaceae bacterium, assembly GCA_040377355.1. GTDB lineage: Bacteria > Pseudomonadota > Gammaproteobacteria > Burkholderiales > Burkholderiaceae > Polynucleobacter. The sequence goes on from JBEIOY010000130.1 coordinate 3,328, forward strand.
CCATCCGTCATGCGACCGTCATCCAAGACTTGCAACAAGACATTGAAGACATCTGGGTGAGCTTTTTCAACCTCATCCAATAAGATAACGCTATAGGGCTTGCGACGAACCAATTCGGTTAAATAACCACCTTCTTCGTAGCCAACATAGCCGGGAGGGGCTCCAATCAAACGAGCCACACTGTGTTTTTCCATGAATTCACTCATGTCAATACGAATCAGGTGCTCATCACTGTCAAATAGGAATTCAGCCAGGGCTTTGCAAAGCTCTGTTTTACCCACGCCCGTTGGCCCCAAGAATAAGAATGAGCCATAGGGCTTGCCTTCATCGGATAGACCGGCACGTGAGCGGCGAATAGCATCAGAGACGGCTGAAATAGCCTCTTCCTGACCGATCACTCGATTGTGCAAGTAATCTTCCATTTGCAATAACTTGTCGCGCTCTCCTTGCATCATTTTTGATACTGGAATACCTGTGGCCCTTGAGACCACCTCGGCGATTTCTTCCGCACCCACTTGCGTGCGCAACAATTTGTGTTTAGAAGCAGGTCCTTTTGCCTCAGCAACAGCGGCTGATTTCAATTTACCCTCTAGCTCGGGCAATTTGCCATACTGCAGTTCAGCCACTTTTTCTAATTTGCCATCCCGCTGTAATTTAATGATTTCAGATTTGACCTTATCGATC
>JBEIOY010000117.1:0-4632 GCA_040377355.1 Burkholderiaceae bacterium
AACTTTGATGGCGAGAAATTCTTCACCGTTCATAACGGTGTCAAGATGGCCACACCCTTATTTGTGGTGATCATATTGATTGGTATCGTGGACATTGTGTTTGCAGTGGACTCCATCCCGGCTATTTTTGCGATCACCACTGATCCATTCATTGTGTTGACATCGAATGTGTTTGCGATCCTTGGTTTGCGTGCCATGTACTTCTTGTTAGCGAGCATGCATGAGCGATTCCATTTGCTTTCCTATGGTCTTGCCATCATCTTGGTATTCATTGGCACAAAAATGATGTTGATCGATTTATATAAGATTCCTATCACATGGTCATTGGGTTTCACCGTTCTAACTTTGGTAATCACCATGGTCCTATCTTTGAAAATCCCAGCTAGAAAAGGTGCTTCTAGCACTTCATTCCCTTTCAGCCCAAAAGAGCGGGGTGGTTCAAAAGGTAGCGATTAATAGATGGAGTAAATCTTACTCAGCTAGCGTTACAAAAAGCCCGGTGATCATTTGATTGCTGGGCTTTTTCTTTATGGCATTATCTAAATATGCTCAAACGCCTCAAATTGATTGTTATTGCTGGAACTTTATCCATATCGAGTGCGCCAACCACTTCGTATGCCAACGATTTTTTTGCTGTTGCTGCCCACGAGCCTAAAGGTGAGTTGTGGCTCAACCCTGGGATGCTTTCTTATCACTTTGATCGCGAGAGAAGCTTTAACTCTCGAAACTTTGGCATTGGGGCTGAGTATCGTTTTTCCTCTGTCGCATCATTCACGATCGGCACTTACAACAATAGTTATCATGAGTCGAGCAAATACATCGGTGCCTATTGGCAACCAATTCAGTTGGGAGTATTTAAATTCGGTGCTGTGGCGGGAGGCTTTAATGGCTACTCAAAAACCAATGATGGTGGTTGGTTTCCGGCCATCATTCCAGCCTTGACGTATGAAGGTGATTTGTTCGGCATCAATGTGTTGATGGTCCCATCAATTCCAGATAAGGTTGCCGGATCTCTTTCGGTTCAATTTAAATTTAAAGCGTTTTAATTGATAGAAGTAACAGTGAATCAATAAAAACCCTTCAATTAATAGTTCATTAATAAGAATGATTATCATTTATGATATAGTTCTTATCCGAAGTAGCAAGCAAATCTCTTGATATAGCCAGCTAAGTTAATAGCTAATTTATTAGCTAAAGAATCACTTAAAAGGGCTATTTCATGTTGCTTAAAACAATCTCACGACCAAAACCTCAAAATTCTTCTGTGCGCAAGCCTGTTTCTAGGATTGCTACTTTTGCTACCTTGCTATGTAGTCTCTATGCTCATCAAACCAGCGCGCAACCATCTAATTCACAACAGGGAACCTTGGGCACAGTCAATGTCTTGGCCACCCGCGGTGAAAAATCAAATTTAGAAACACCTGCCACCGTCTCCACTATCACCAAAGATGATATGGATCGTCGTGGCGTTAAAAATATCAAAGATTTATTTTCTGAAGAATTGGATGTTGATGTAAAACAAACCATACGTACTGGTAACAGTGTCAGCGGTGCAAGTAATCGCAAAGGGTCTAACGAAAGCATCAACATCAGAGGTTTAGAGGGCAATCGACTCAACCTGATGATTGATGGCATCAAACTGCCATACTCCTTTGGCTTCGGTAGTCATTCAGCTGCTCGCGGTGACTATTTAGATGTGGAGGGCGTGAGCAGCGTGCAAGTACTGCGTGGCGCGTCTTCAGCACTCTATGGCAGTGATGGGGTTGCTGGCACAGTCCTCTTCAAGACCATTGAACCTCAAGACATCCTTCATGATCAACACAGCAATTCTCCAAACTCTAAAACTTCTGCAACCTCAGTTGCTGCATCCTATTTTGATGCATCGCAAACATCCAAAGGTGTTTTGACTCATGCTCATCAAGGTAATGACTGGTCTGCGGTCATCTTGGGTTCATTGAGTCTTGGTCATGAAACGCAAACGCAGGGCGTGAATGACAGTGCGGGTAGCAGCAGAACCAAAGCCAGCCCCATGGATACGCACAACAGTTATGTATTGACCAAGTTTGTCAAAGAACTCCACGGTGGTGATGAACTTAAACTCACCTTGGAAGACTCTAAAAAAAGAATTGACACCAATAATCTCAATGCCATTGGTGCGGGTATCTACAGTGATGTTGGCCAAGATCGCATTGATAGAACCAGAATATCTATCGATTCTCAATACCATCTAGACAGTCAATTAACAGACGTGATTGATAGCAAGTTTTGGTATCAGAAAACCAATGCTCATCAAGCGGTCCTACAAACTGGAACATCTCAAACCAATCGTTATTTACCTAGGACGTATAACCGAACTCGCGATAACAAAGTCACGAATGATGCTTATGGTTTTAACTTGCAGGGATCAAAAGACATTCTGCCAGGCAAGGGTGTTGATACCAACATTGCACACCAGATCAAGTATGGTCTTGATTTATCAGAATCTTGGGTCAAGCAAGAGCTCAACAGAAGTGGAGATGTCAACACCCCTGAGAGCTACATACCCAAAACCAAGCAGGACATGATGGGTTTTTATTTTCAGGATGACTTGAGCATCGGCCACCTCAATTTAATTCCTGCCGTGCGCTTTGACCGTTGGAGCATCAGTTCATCTGCGATCAATAAAAATGATCAAGCCTGGTCGCCTTCATTGGGCGCTATTTGGACTCAAGAGCCAGCAGCCATGCCATTCATGAACATTGGTAAAGGCTTCAGAGCTCCTGCAGCAGAAGAAATATCTGCTTCGTTCACCAATCAAGCTCATGGCTATGCCTACATACCCAATCCAAACCTCAATCCTGAAAGAGTGCTCGCCAAAGAAGTGGGCATCAAAGGATCTGCGCAGCAGTTCAAATACGCGATCAGTTACTTTGATAACTCTTATGATGATTTCATCAGTCAATACACTTTTAATTCTGTAACCAGCCCGAATGGCATGGCCGAATGTGGGCTTGTGCAATGCTATCAGTATCAAAATGCACCTAGAGCAAGTATTCAAGGTACGGATTTAAGACTTGAGTACCGTCATAACCCTCAATGGTTGTTCAAAGCTGGGTATGTTCGTTCCAGTGGTTCAGAAACTACCCTTGCCGGTTTGAATCAACCAATCAATACCGTGCAACCAGAAAGAGTAATTGTTTCTGCGGACTATCACCAAGGTACCTGGAGTGTAGTCACCGCACTCAAATATGTGGGAGCAAAAAAACAAGAGGATATTGCTGGAGCAAACGCTAATACCTATGCGCCAGGTGCTTACACCATCATTAACATTCGTGGTCATTACAAAGCCAACAAACAGCTCAATCTCTATGCTGGCATCAACAATCTATTTGATAAAAAGTACATTGATTGGGCCAATATCTCATCATCAGGTTTAACTCAAGCTGGCGCTAGCGCTGTGAGTGACTATTACACCTCGCCAGGCAGAAACTTCTTCGTCAGTATGAACTATGAGTTTCAGTAAATAAAAATAAGAAAAATTAACCAGCAATAACTAACAAGCAATCAGCAAGACAACACATTCGTCATAGCAAGCCAAGATTTCAAGCTAGATCTAGCCAGCGAGCAACTTAAATCATGGAAACATATGACTTTATCTATTCAAGAAATTCAGCAGCAATTTCAACACCAGAGATTCAACAATAAAGTAAGGCACAGAGAGTTGGCCCACTCGATGGGCATCTCTGAAGCTGAATTGCTGACTGCTCACCTGAGTATCGATACTTCTAAAACTGATATCAATTTCAGGGCGATCCGCTTAAAGCCTGATTGGGCTTCCATCATTGCTGAGGCTCATTCTTTGGGTGAAGTCATGGCGCTGACCAGGAATGAATCCTGTGTTCATGAGAAGGTAGGGCAGTACAGCTCTCCAACAGGTAAAAATCTTGACTTGCTCTTAGGTAAAGAAATTGATTTAAGAATTTTTTATAAAGAGTGGGCCCATGGTTTTGCTGTGATTGAGAACCTTTACTTGGATTGTCGTCGCAGCTTGCAGTTTTTTGATCATTTTGGCAATGCTTTACACAAGATCATCATTAGAGAAAACAGCGATATCTTTGCTTATGACAGCATCATTGAAAAATACCAGTCAATGGATCAAAGCCCCAAGATTGAGGTACAAACGCCCAAGAGTAATCAACATCCTTTGGTTGATAGCGACATTGATTTAATGAGCTTTCAGAAAGATTGGTTAGGCATGTCTGATACACATCAGTTCTATGACTTGATCAAACAATACAAACTCAGCAGAATCCAGGCCTTGCGCTTTGCGCCGGAGGGGCACGCCCAAAGAGTTCCACTTCAGTTCACGAGGGAATTATTGAGAAAAGTGGCCATCAAGCACATTCCCATCATGGTATTTGTGGCCAATCAAGGAGTCATACAAATACATACCGGCCCCATATCAAAGGTTGTGATGCTAGACCCTTGGCTCAATATCCTGGATCAAAACTTCAACCTTCATTTACGCGAAGATAATATTTATGACACATGGGTCGTCAGAAAACCCACAGATGATGGTGTCGTCACCTCTCTAGAGTTATTTGATTCTGAAGGTCAGGCGATTGCTATGTTCTTTGGCGAAAGAAAGCCTGG
>JBEIOY010000138.1:0-3739 GCA_040377355.1 Burkholderiaceae bacterium
CTGGGCTTATTCAATAGGTGCTCTGGGTGATAAGTTAAAACCACTGGCAACTCATCTTCTGCTTGCTCCAAAGAGTGCACTGCGCCCCTTAATTCTTCAAAACCATCGTCCATTTGCAATAACTGTCGGCCCATCTGTGAGCCCATGGCAATCACCACCTGTCCACTCACTTTGCCAGCCAAAGCTTCTGCACTGCTGAGCAACTGAATGGTGTTTCTGCTCAACATCAATGAGGCCAAGATTTTGTCAAACAACAAAGCGGCATCTCCAGATAATTGATCCACCACAAAGGTCCAAACGATCTCTTGATCACCTAATTGAGGTTCTTGATAGCTCTCTGCTGGGGTGGCTTGCTGATTCACTGGCTTGATATCTTGTTTATTATCTTGGTTGGCTTTCACAGGGTTTGGCTCACCCTCACCCCTAACCACCCAGGTGCTGATGCCCATCTCATTTAAATAATCAGCTTGACTCATTGATTTGATAGTTCTTTCTGTAATCGATCAGTTAGGCGGTAGATGTAATACTTTTTTCATGACCTTGGCATCTTCACGATCACCATCTTTTGTAGGATAGTAATCCTTTCTTATACCAATTTCTTGATAAGCAAAACTTTCATACAAGGCAATCGCTGGATTATTGCTGACTCTGACTTCCAAGAAAATATCTTGAAATGATTTTGACTGAGCAGCATCCTCAATGACTTTCATGATTTTTTTGGCCAGTCCTTGTCTTTTAAATGATGGATGAACTGTGATGTTCAGCAGTTGCAACTCATCCAAGGCAGGTAACAAGACGCAATAACCTAATAATGGATCCGGCTTTTCATCATCTACCGATAGTTGACGCAAACAATAAGCCCAATACCCAGACTCAAGCGAGTCTGTGAAATTACCCAAGGTCCATGGTGAGACATGGCTTTGTTGCTCGATCTCCATGACTTCAATTAAGTCACGCAAGGCCATTGGTAAAAGTCTCAGATCCATGACTAGACTCAATATCTTTTAGGATTTTTCTTGATGTGATTTTTCAAGTGCGCGCTCAGCAATCGTTTGAGCCACCTTGTCACGCACATAAATCGGTTGCAATTCTGCGGCACTGACCTGCAGGCCTTTTTCTAAAGCATCTAAGCCTAATTGAGCAATCGATCTGGCATGAGGAACGGCTGCTTCATCAATCGCCATAGCTTGCTGCTTGATGGCCAACATGTCCTCTGGATAGGCAGTGACAGCATTACCCACCAAAGCAAATGGTGTGGCTGGAATATCAATGTCTTTAGGAGCTGAAAGGTAAACATCGTCTTGACGCTCTGGCAAACCATTTGCTTGCACCACATAGCGGGCCCAATAAACTTCACTCATACGCGCATCAGTGGCAACGATTACTTGATCATTTTCTTTCAGACCCAACTGACGAATACCCTCTAGTGCCACCGCGTCTAAACAAACGATCGGCAAGCATGGCAGATCTGCAGCAAAGGCCATGCCTTGCCCAATCCCCACACCAATTCTGATGCCTGTGAATGCTCCCGGACCAATGCCCACAGCAATTGCTTTTAAATCTCTGAAGCTGAGTTGAGCTTCTTCTAAAAGCGCCTCCACCCAATCCAAGGCATGTTGACTTGATTCAGGGCCGAGATTTTCATGGCGCACCAGGTCTATGGAAGACAAAGGGGGCTGCGGATGACCCGAGCCCCCTTGTGGGTTGACCAAAGCCACTGAACACCACTGTGTCGAGGTGTCGATGGCCAATATCGTCAATTAGATTTCCTCGTACAAAGGCAATGTCAAAAATTCTTCGAACTTCTCACCAGTACTCATCACATCAAAAATCTCAGCGGCACGATCCCAATGGCCTGTTGCACCGCTTGCTTTAACTTTTGGCAATTCTTCAGCAATCAATTTGCGAACTAGTTCAACTGTGACTTTTTGACCGTCATCCAAAACACCTTTTGGTGAACGGATCCACTGCCATACTTGCGAACGGCTGATCTCTGCAGTTGCGGCATCTTCCATCAAGTTATGAATTGGTACACAACCGTTACCAGCTAACCAAGCGCCTAGGTAATGGATACCCACGTTGATGTTCATGCGCAAACCAGCTTCAGTGATCGGCGTTTCAGGTTGAAAGTTCAATAAGTCAGCAGCCGTTACATTCACTTCAGGTTTTTGTTTGTCAAATTGGTTTGGACGATCGCCCAACACTGCTTTGAACTCAGCCATAGAAGCTTCTACAAGACCTGGGTGAGCCACCCAACCGCCGTCGTAGCCATCGGTTGCATCCCGCTTTTTATCATTGATGATGCCTTGCATAGCAATGGCATTTTTCTCAGGGTCGTTCTTGATTGGAATCAATGCGCTCATGCCGCCCATTGCTGGTGCGCCACGCTTGTGACAAGTCTTCAATAGCAATAGAGCATAAGCACGCATGAATGGAGCAGTCATGGTCACTTTTGCGCGATCAGCCAAACAGAAGTTTTTATCAACTTTGAATTTCTTGATACATGAGAAGATGTAATCCCAGCGACCAGCATTCAAACCGGCGCTGTGTTCACGTAACTCATAAAGAATTTCGTCCATTTCAAATGCAGCCAAAATAGTTTCAATCAACACAGTGGCTTTGATCGTGCCACGCGGGAAACCCAACTCATCCTGAGTCATGATGAAAACATCATTCCACAAACGAGCTTCTAAATGACTTTCCATTTTTGGCAAGTAAAAGTAAGGGCCAGCACCACGTGCCAACTGTTCTTTAGCGTTGTGGAAGAAGAACAAAGCAAAGTCAAAAATACCGCCAGATACGCGTTGACCATCAACAGTCACGTGCTTCTCATCCAAGTGCCAACCACGTGGACGAACTTGCAACGTAGCAATCTTGTCATTCAATTTGTAGCTCTTGCCATTTTGCTCAAGGCTTAGTTCGCGACGAATCGCTTTTTTCATGTTGATCTGACCTTGAATTTGATTCGTCCAGTTTGGACTATTTGAATCCTCAAAGTCAGTCATGTAAGAGTCTGCGCCCGAGTTAAAGGCATTGATCACCATTTTTGCCTCTACAGGACCGGTGATTTCAACGCGACGGCAATGTAAGGCTGCAGGAATTGGAGCAACTTTCCAGTCACCCTCGCGAATATGTTTTGTCTCAGCCAAAAAGTCAGGTTTTTCGCCAGCATCTAAACGCTTGGTGCGTTCAACACGTGCTTTAAGAAGTTCCTGACGACGTGGTTCAAAAGCGCGGTGAAGTTTGGCGACCAAAGCCAGAGCTTCAGGAGTCAAAATCGTTGCAAATTCTGGGGTTACTTCGGCGCTGATGGCCATGCCTTGTGGCAAGTTAGACATAAAAAAACTCCTGTAAAACAAATAGTTATGGTTATAAGTGCGTAATGCTTTTTCGTGCAAAAACAACATTATGCCTTTTGCGATGAAAAATGTCCCAAAACGCCTTTTTGACTATTTAATGAATTTATTGATTTAAGGTCAACCAAACCCAAAACTCACGCGTTAATGGCATAAGGACACTTTTATAGGAGCCTTCTGTGAGATACGGTTTTAACCATTTATCTGATGATGAATTTCTAGTTTTGTGCAAAGAATTGAATAAAAACAAAGGTTTACTGTTGATCGGCAAGATCAAAGAGTTGCCACCCAAGCTGGCCGCTTTTGCAGAATGGCGCAAAGGTCTGAGCTATATGCAAGCGTACGCATGATCAAATTTATAAAAATAACCAAATAAATAGACC
>JBEIOY010000009.1:0-18723 GCA_040377355.1 Burkholderiaceae bacterium
CGACCATCAAGCATTTCAGGAAAGCCTGTGATTTCTGAAACTTCAATAACTGGTAAACCATTTTCAGCAAGGAGCTTGGCAGTGCCTCCGGTAGAAATCAACTTGACACCACACTCATGAAGTGATTTTGCAAATGGAACGATGCCAGATTTATCGGAGACAGAAAGAAGGGCTGTGCGAATCATAGTTATCTTTAAAGTAAAGGTGAATAGATGAAATGGAATTTAAATGATATGGAGCTTATAAGAGACCGTGCTCTTGTAGCTTTTTTCTGAGAGTATTTCTGTTAATGCCTAAATAATTTGCTGCCAGAGATTGATTTTGTCCAGCGTGTTGCATGATCAGTTCAAGCACTGGTTTTTCCATGACAGTCAAAACCATTTGATAAACATTGCTTGGGGCGGTATCGCCCAAATCATCTAAATAACGCTTCAGATGTTTTTCAATGGTTTGACTGACTGGGTGTTGAGCTGGGGGTTGCATATCAAGCAGCCTCTAAATATATTAAGTGTTCAGATTCTTGTTTCAGTGAATCAAAGAAATGATTCACTGCGTTTAATTGTTCTTGGCAATCATCTATTGTATTCATGTGCTGCTTAAATACATGAGATCCTTTGAGTCCTTTGCAATACCAGGCAATGTGTTTGCGAGCAGTTCTAACGCCCGCATATTCACCATAAAAGCTGTAGTGATCCATCAAGTGATGGTTCATGATGTCTTGAATCTCTGAAATTTTTGGAGCAGGTAAATGTTCACCAGTTTCAAGGAAGTGCAAAATTTCACGAAAAATCCAAGGACGTCCTTGCGCAGCTCGACCAATCATCAAAGCATCAGCCCCGGTTTGTTGAAGAACAAACGCTGCTTTTTCTGGGGAGTTGATGTCGCCATTAGCAACCACAGGAATATTGACGGCAGCTTTAACCGCGGCAATCGTGTCGTATTCAGCTTCACCGCGATATAAATCAGCTTTTGTTCTGCCATGGATGGTGAGCATTTCAATACCGCTATTGACGGCAATTCTGGCGATATTGAGGGCATTTTTATTATCTCTGTCCCATCCAGTTCTGATTTTCAAAGTCACCGGCACCAAGGGGTGGTCTTTTTTAATTGAAGAGACAATCTTTTCTAAGATTCTGCCCACCAAGACTTCGTCTTTTAAAAGGGCTGACCCAGAGGCCACGTTACATACTTTCTTTGCGGGGCAACCCATATTGATATCGATGATTTGTGCGCCACGATCAACATTCAATAAAGCAGCTTCTGCCATCATGTCGGGATCTGCGCCGGCAATCTGAACTGAAATCGGCTCAACTTCACCATCATGATTAGCTCGTCGAAGTGTTTTTGGGCTATTCCAGAGCATGGCATTGGAAGCGATCATCTCTGAAACCGCATATCCCGCACCCAGACGCTTGCAGAGCTGTCTAAAAGGGCGATCTGTGACTCCGGCCATCGGAGCAACAAATAAATGATTCGGGAGCGTGTAGGGGCCTAATTTCATCAGGACGCCACTCTAACATGTCAGACTGACTTTTGCCTAAATTTTAGGCAGCCTGCTGTTTTACCGCTGACCAAACATCATTTGTCTTGTGATGCTTTGCTTGAGAGGGCTGAGTAATTGAAGGCTAGATAGTGCAATGCCTCGCCCCCAAATGACTGGTTTTAATTTTGAGGTGAAGACTCTGGCTAAAAAGTCCGTCGCACCAATCGTGGCTTTACGATCTTTCTTTCGAAGTTGTTCGTATTTTTCAAGCGCCACAAGAACATCACTTTCTTCGCACAACACATCAGCCAAAGTGTGAGCATCTCTTAATCCTAAATTAAGACCCTGACCAGCAACCGGATGCATGGTTTGCGCTGCATTACCGATCCAGACCTCATGCTTATCAATGATCTTTTTTCTGGCGTTTAAGCCTAGTTGGTAACTTCTTAGTTCCGCAGCATCAATGAATGTTCCGGCGCGGGATCCGAATGCTTCTTGTAATTCTTTGATGAAGGTGGTTTTATCAAGTTGCAGGCGTCGCTCGGTGGATTCAGGGTTGCCACACCATACCAAATTGAGGTATTCGGGGCCTTGATGGTTTGGCAGTAGGGCGAGCGGACCTTCATCTGTGAATCGCTCCCAGGCCATATGTTGATTGAGTTGATTTGTTTTAACCCAGCCAACAATCGCACTTTGTTGGTAATCACGATAAATCTCTTGCCAATCTTGTTGTTTGAAAAGACCACCTTCAGCATGAACAATCACATCACCGAGCTGATCAAGATTCAATTGATCATTGGCTTGGTTGAAGTGCCATTGAAAGTTAGGTGATTGCGCCGCAATTTTTTTTAGAGCTTGCCTGAGGGCCAAGTGAATATCTGCATAACGCACGATGTGACCCAAGGCGTCTTGTTGGAGCTCTTCTCTTCTCACAATGGCTTTACCAAAGTGACCTCTGTGAGAAATATGAATGGTGTGAATGGCTGGAGAGGGTGTTGGCCAAGCATTGATTGTTTTAAGCAGCAAATGACTGCCTTGAGAAACAGCAATACCGCGACTATCACCTTGCTTAATTAAGTCATCGGATTCTGGCAGGCGATCGAACAGATGCAAATGCGCATCCGGTTGTTTACTCAACACCCAATTCGCACATGCTAGACCTACTGGACCTGCCCCAATGATGGCAATTTTTTTCATGAGTTTGCTTGCGATGCTTGCTTCACGACGTCTGTTTCATTAAGTACTCAATCTCATCGGCTTTGACTGGCACACCGCGACTCATCAACTCACATTCACCGTTGGTGACCAGGGCATCATCTTCAATCCGAATACCAATGTCCCAATACCGTGAATCGACATCATCCGCTTTGCGGATATACAGACCTGGTTCAATGGTTAGAACCATGTTTGATTTAAGTGCTCGCCAAGCTTTTGGTTCTGTTGAGCTGCCAGGCTCTCGATAGTTACCAACGTCATGAACATCCATACCCAACCAATGACTGGTTCTGTGCATGTAAAAGCGTTGATAGGCTTTGGTCTCTAGTGCGTTATCAAGTCCACCGATGGTTTTTTTATCCAGTAGATTTAAATCAAGCAAACCTTGTGTGAGAACTTTTAATGCTGCGTCGTGAGGGGCTTGAAAATCAAAGCCGACCTTGGTGACTGCAACCGCTGCTTCTTGAGCTGCTAATACGATGTCATAGATGGCTCGTTGTGGTCCGGAATATTTGCCGTTAACGGGAAATGTGCGTGTAATGTCTGAGGCGTAACCGTCTAATTCACAGCCAGCATCGATCAAACATAAATCACCATCTTTTAGCTCAGCATTACCTGCGCGATGATGAAGGACGCAGGCATTGGCGCCGCCTGCAACAATGCTGTTGTAGGCGACACTTTGCGCGCCCGCATTTCTGAATGAATATAGAAGTGATGCTTCTAAGTGATATTCGCGAAGACCGGGTTTGGATGCTTTCATGGCTCTGATATGGCCATCCGCAGCAATTTTCCCCGATGCACGCATGATGTTGATTTCATGAGAATCTTTGAATAGACGCATTTCATGAATCATCGCTTCAACATCTTCAATTCTGTTGGGTGTGCTTGCGCCTGAGCGAGACATACCCTTGACTTTTTGCAACCAACTTTTGAGTTGATTTTGTAGCGGACCTTCGCTACCAAGTCTTGCGTAAATCGCTGGTTGATCGGCTAAAAAATCAGGCATTACGTTATCTAATTCATTTTGCGCAAATGCTTGATCAACACCCAGTTGGCTTGGAGCTGCTTCAGGTCCTAAACGCCAGCCATCCCAAATCTCACGTTCTAAATCTTTGGGGCGACAAAAAAGAATGGATTTGCTTGATTTCTTATCCACCATCATCACCAGCGTGGCGCCTGGCTCTGTGAATCCTGTTAGATAGTAAAAATCAGAGTCATGGCGATAGGGAAAGTCACTGTCCCGGTTTCTAAAACGCTCTGGAGCGGTTTCTAAAACCAAAACGCCGCCGTTACTTTTCCCCAGCATGATTTCTGCCAACCGCGCTCTTCGATTGGCGTAGATATCTTTAGGGAAGTTATTCATAGTCGTCATGATTACTTATTTAGCTCAGCCAATCTTTCGGGGGTTCCAACATCGGCCCATGGAACGCTCAAAACTTCACCTAAAACTTGATCCTCATTCATGGCATGTCTCAAGATAGGAGCAAGTTTTGCAATTTCTCCTATCTTAATACTTTTAAGCAAATCTTGATGGTAGATGCCAGCTCCTGAAAAGGTCAGGTTGGAGCCTTGTGAATCTTTGTCTTTTACCAAGGAACCTTTTAGTTGAAAATCTCCTTGAGGGTTGTGATCAGGATTTTCAATTAAAAAAAGATAAGCCAGGATTGTTGGGTGATCGTTTCGCAATTTTTGAACAATGCCTTGGATTTTTTCGAATGGAAAGCTTGGACAAAACACGTCTCCATTAATGGCAAAAAAGTAATCATCCAATTTCATCAGACTCATGCCTTGGCGCAAGCCGCCGGCAGTTTCTAGGGCTGTGAGCTCCCTAGAAAATTGCACATTCAGGCTTGTGCGTTTGGGTTGAGATAAATGGGCGACCACTTGTTCGCCCAACCATGCATGATTAACAACTACTTGAGAAAAGCCATTCTTCGATAGACCGTCGATGTGCCAGTCAATCAGCTTCTTGCCTTGCACTTCAAGTAATGGTTTGGGAGTGTGATCGGTCAATGGGCGCATTCTTTCCCCTCGGCCTGCAGCCAATACCATGCAAGGAATAGGGGAGAGATTGGTCATTAAAAAGTTAATCCATCTGGACGATCAATGCCTTCGATCGTATCTAAAAGCCGAAGAAGGGGTTTGAGTGCGATATACCTTTCGGCAACTTTTCTAGTGTATTTGAAAACCAATGGAATATCTTTCAAATAACCATCTTTGCCGTCGCGGTGATAGAGGCGCGCAAAGATACCCAAGACCTTTAGATGTCTTTGTAGGCCCATCCATTCAAAGTCACGATAGAAGTCACCAAACTCAGAAGGTACTGGTAAACCAGCTTTGCGAGCCTTGTCCCAGTAGCGGATGAGCCAGTCCATTTGTTCAGGCTCTTCCCATTCAATATAGGCATCACGATACAAAGAAGCCAGGTCATAGGTGATCGGTCCGTAGACGGCATCTTGAAAATCTAAGATCCCTGGATTGTCACTGCTAGTCACCATCAAATTTCTGCTGTGAAAATCTCGGTGAACATACACCTGAGCTTGGGAGAGGTTATTGTCTAGAATCAGTTCAAAAATATGGGCTAAATCCGCACTTTGTTTTGGATTCAGATCTAAATGCAGGTGTTTATTCAAATACCACTCAGTAAAAAGATTCAACTCACGACTCAGCAGCTCTTTGCTGTAATCCGGAAGAATGCCTGGTTTGCTGGCCAGTTGGAGTTGAATCAAGGCTGAACTGGCATCTTCATAGAGTTTTGGCGCAGATGCTGGATTAAGCGCTGAGAGATAGGTTTCGTTACCCAAATCACTCAAAAGTAACAATCCTTGAGCAACGTCTTGCTCCAGAACCAGTGGCACATTGAGTTTGGCTTGAGCAAAAAGCTCTGAAATAGCGATAAAAGGCTTTGTATCCTCAGTTGCGGGCGGGGCATCCATCACTATGAAGCTCTGATGAGCCCCGTTTTTACTGCCTGTAACCCTGAAATACCGCCTAAAACTGGCATCGCTTGATGCGGGCGCCAAGCTTTCAAGAGTTAGTGACCACTTGCCTGCCAAATTGGCCAGCCAAGAATTTAATTGAGATAAGCGGATATCAGGGTTCATGGGTTCGTATAATAAAAGCACTTAAGTCATATGCCTAAAACTTTTATCGTTCCGAGCGCCATTCTCGATATCAAACGACTCCCATCGCTTCTTAAGGTGGGGGGTTTTTGCGCATCTTTTTCTCTGGTCTCGATGGTTTTGGCCCAAGATGTTTTACTCAAAGAAGATGCCCTCAAACTTAAGTTAGAAGACCAGCTTCTGGTAAGACCTGTTGTTCCCGATGATGTGGCGCCAACTTTTACCTCTTCCAAGAAGTTGGATGGTGTCATGGATCGTCAGATGCGTTTAGAGGGTGATGCAGTCATCAGAAGAAATCGCACCGTCATCAAGGGTGATGTTATTACTTATGACCCTGATACAGATATTGCAGATGTTGATGGCAATGCAACTTTATTGAAAGATTCAACCTCTTTCAAAGGGCCAAAAGCAAAAATCAAGGTTGATGCTCAAGAGGGCTGGATGGATGAGCCGGATTATGAGCTCAGAGATATCGGCGGCGGCGGTAAGGCTCGTCGAGTTGAGTTTAAAGAAAATAACGAAATTGAATTTGAAAAGTTAACTTACAGCACTTGTCGCCCAGAAAATTTGGATTGGTATTTGACCGCTACTCGAATGGATGTTGAGCAAGATACTCAAACAGCCATTGGAACCAACGCCATCCTTCATTTCTTTGAAGTACCAATTTTATACACCCCAGTATTTTCTTTGCCAACGGGCTCTGGACGTCGTTCAGGATTTTTATCTCCAACATACGGTCGCGCAAGCCGTGGTGGCGTGAAGGGTTGGGATATCACTGTTCCCTACTATGTCAATTTGGCGCCCAATCGAGACATGACTTTGTTCCCGCGCTATCTTGAGGGTCGTGGTGAGCAGTTGGGTGTTGAATATCGTTACCTTGATAGAAATTACGCGGGTGTTCTAACCGCTGAAGCTCTAGATGATGCTGCGTATGGCAAAAATCGTTGGGCCTTTGGTTTAAAGCACACGCAAAATCTCGCCAATGGATTGGTTGGGTACACCGACTACAGCAAGGTATCTGATGATTTGTATGTTGATGATTTAGGTAAAAGCCTAAATGGTGTTGTCAATCGTCAGTTCAATCAAGAAGTTGGAACAAGGTATGGTTATGCTGGTTGGAATATTTTGACCAGAGTGCAAAAGTTCCAAACTTTGCAACCAGATCCAAACCTTGCATATCAAGTTTTACTTCCATATGAGCGAGAGCCACAAGTCAATGCCAAATATGTCAGAAACAACTGGAGCGGCTTGAACGTTACTGTTGAGACTGATGCTACAAGATTTACTTACAAAGGCATGGCTGCATCAAGCAGAACATTCAAAGAAGGCAATCGTGCTTACGCCACCACATCGGTTGCACGACCATTCATGACGCCAGGTTATTACCTTACCCCAAAAGTATCATTGAGAACAACACAGTATTCGGTTGATCCTTTTCCAGGTCAAACAGATTTAAATAAAAATGTTGCCTTGCCAACTTTTAGCCTCGATTCCGGCTTGATTCTTGAGCGTGATGCTCTTGAATTAAATACATTGTTCAGTAGAAACATACTGATGACTCTTGAGCCAAGAGCATTTTATGTTTACACGCCTTATCGCTATCAAAATGATTTACCTTTGTTTGATACGGCTGATGCTGGTTTTGGAATCTCTCAAATTTTTAGTGAAAATTCGTTTGCTGGTAACGACCGTATCGCTGATAACAATAAAGTAACTTTTGGCGTTACTTCAAGAGTTTTGGATGCAGATACTGGTATCGAGCGTTTGCGCGGCACGATCGCTCAACGTATTGATATGGACGGCCAGCGTGTTGGATTAACCACTGAACAAACACCTGTAAAAAGATCAGATTTATTGGCAGGTTTATCAACTCGTTTGATTGGTAACTTCAATCTCGATGGTGTGGTTCAGTACAATGAGCAGGTGTCTAAACTGGTTCAACAAAGTGTTACTGCCAGTTATCGTCCTGAGCTAAGAAAATTATTAAATGCCAGTTACAAAAGGGTTGTTAACCCAGCGAACACCAAAGCAACTTCTGATCAGTATGAGGTTTCCGGACAATGGCCGATCACACGCCAGTGGTACGGTATTGCACGATATAACTTTGACTTAATTTCTAATCAAGTGCTAAATAGAGTTGCCGGCCTTGAGTATGATGCAGATTGTTGGGTGGTCAGGGTGGTTCATCGCCACTATCAAAATACATCTGTGCTATCAACCTCTGAAATTTATATGCAGATTGACTTTAAGGGCTTCACTGGCTTAGGAAGCAACCCCATTAACTTAATTAGATTTAATATACCTGGATATGAGCCAATCAGCCCTAATCCAGCACCAATATCACCATTTGAAAGTTACGAATGAAGCTAGCTAATATTGTTTTCTGTGCAATTACTTTGGTACTCTTCAGTGAGATGCCTTTGGCGCAAAATAAAAACAGATCAATCGATGAAGTGATTGCAGTTGTTGATACAAGCTTAGTGACCAAATTGGAGCTTGAAAATAGAATTGTTCTTATTGAAAAGCAATTTAAAGCCGCCAACAGAGCTTTGCCTCCCGCAAATGAATTGAGGGCGCAAGTTTTAGAGCGTTTAATTTCTGAACGCATTCAACAAAACTTGGCCAGAGAAACTGGAATTAACGTGAGCGATAAGGATTTGGAAAGAATTCTTGAAAATATTGCGGCACAGGGTAAGTTATCAGTTGCTGAGTTGAAAATAAAAGTTGAAAAAGAAGGTACCGCTTTTAATAAGTACAAAGAAGAGATTCGAAAAGAAGTACAGGCCGCAAGATTACGTGAGCGTGATGTGGATGCTCGTGTCAAGGTCACTGAAAGTGAAATTGACAGCTATATTTCTGAAAAAAATAGAGGCAAGATATTGCAAGCGGGTAATGATGAGATTTATCTTGCCCAGTTAGTCGTTGGTTTGCCAGCAAATCCGAGTGAATCTGATGTTGCCACAGCGAAAACCAAGGCTGAGGACGTTCTAAAGCAGGCAAGTATTGAAAAAGACTTTTTAGCGTACGGCAAAAAGATAGCTTTGCCAGGGTCAGGTATTCGAGTAGAGGATCTTGGTTATAGAACCTTGGATCGTTTGCCGCAATTATTTGTTGATGGCGCACAAGGTATTGGCTCAAATCAAATGATTCCTCGAGTGTTGCAAAGTGGAGCCGGTTTTCACATCATTAAAGTAGTTGATAGAAAAGGCGCTTTATCAGCAAACTCTCAAAATATTGTTGTGACACAAACTCTGGCTCGCCATATTCTTTTGAGGCATCGTGCGGGCGTTACAGATCTTGATGCTCAACGTCGTTTAAATAGTTTTAAAGAGCAGGTTAAGGTGAAAGCGTCTGATTTTCCCCAGTTGGCAAAAAAACATTCCGAGGATGGCTCGGCACCTAATGGTGGTAACTTGGGATGGATGTCTCCTGGCGAATTAGTGCCCGAATTTGAACAGGCCATGAACCAATTAAATATCAATGAAGTCAGCAATCCGGTAAGAACTGAATTTGGTTGGCATTTGATTCAAGTGGTTGAAAGACGTCAAGCGCAGCTATCTGCGGATAAGCAACGTGACTACGCCAGAGCTGCCATCAGAGAAAAGAAACTGGACCAGGCATATGAAGATTGGCTTCGTCAAATTAGAGATGCGGCCACTGTAGAAATCCGCCAATCGAATTAACGATGATTCATATTGCGTTGACAACTGGTGAGCCGGCTGGCATTGGCCCAGAAATCAGTCAGAAGGCTGCTCAGGAGTTTTTGGCGCAACACAAAGATGTGAGTATTCACCTGTTAGCTGATCAATCTTTGATTGAGCTTAAAGAGCACGACAGATTATTCGTCAAACATTGCACCCTTGGTCAAAAGGTTGTGCCTGGTCAGTTGAATGTTTTGAATGCCCCTTATGTATTACAAACCTTGGATCTTGCTATAGACGGTTGTTTGAATGGTGATTACCAAGCCATGGTCACAGCCCCAGTTCAAAAAAGCATTATTTCTGATTCTGGCGTGAAGTTCAAAGGGCACACTGAATACTTGGCCCAGAGATGCAAGACTGACCTGGTTGTGATGATGCTTTGTGGCAAACCTATTTTTGAATCCAGTTTGTTACCTGATCAATTAAGAGTGGCATTGACTACCACGCACATTCCATTACAAAAGGTATCTGCGTCCATCACAGCAGAGTTGATTGAGAAAACCATTGAAATCGTTTGGCAAGACCTAAAGAATAAATTTGGAATTAATGATCCAACAATTTACGTCACAGGCTTAAATCCTCATGCCGGCGAGTCTGGTCACATGGGTCTTGAGGAGAGAGATGTAATTTCTCCGGCGATAGAGCGCATGAAAAAGAAAAACTACCGTGTCTCAGGACCATATCCTGGCGACACTATTTTCAGTCCTGATAAGTTAAAAAGTGCCGATGTGATTTTGGCCATGTATCACGATCAAGGATTAGCCCCTTTTAAATTCGCCACATTTGGCGAGGGTGTGAATGTTACCTTGGGCTTACCAATCATTCGTACATCTGTTGATCACGGGACTGCATTAAGTATTGCGGGAAAAAGCAAGGCTGACTCAAGCAGTATGTTGGCTGCCTTGAATGTGGCTTATCAAATGGCAAAGGCTAAAGCCTCGTAGTGGCACATCAAGCTCGCAAACGTTTTGGTCAGCACTTTTTGGTTGATAGCGGGATGATTCATCTCATCATTAAAGCGATTGATCCAAAACCACAAGATGCTTTAATTGAAATTGGCCCTGGATTGGGGGCTATGACAAAGCCATTGCTGAATTGTGTGGATGCTATGGCAGTGGTTGAG
Organism: Burkholderiaceae bacterium; assembly: GCA_040377355.1. Taxonomy (GTDB): domain Bacteria; phylum Pseudomonadota; class Gammaproteobacteria; order Burkholderiales; family Burkholderiaceae; genus Polynucleobacter. The sequence continues at coordinate 10,645 of JBEIOY010000009.1, forward strand.
CTTGACAGAGATTTGGTTAAATTTTGGAAAGATCAAGCCATCCAGAAGCTACAAGTTCATGAATCTGATGCTTTGAAGTTTGACTTCCAATCATGGGCTAAGGAGCAAAAGACGCTGCTTCAAAAAAATACTCCTGAAGCCCGCGTCAAAATCGTAGGCAATCTTCCCTACAATATTTCTTCACCCTTACTTTTTCACCTGATGTCAGCGGTTGTCGATGTTGATGAGCAGGTCTTCATGTTGCAGGCTGAAGTTGTGGATCGCATGGCTGCGCAGCATGGCGATTCAGAATATGGACGGCTATCCGTCATGTTGCAGTCAAAGTACCACATGGAGAACGTTCTGGATGTTCCTCCTGAATGCTTTGATCCCCCGCCCAAGGTGAATTCTGCGATTGTCAAAATGATTCCGCGACAGGATATCCATTTGACTGAGAAAGAATATCAATCTTTAGAGCGTGTAGTCTCTATGGCTTTTGCTCAAAGAAGAAAGGTATTGAGAAATAATCTGGCCAGCGTCAAAGATATTTTGAAGTTGAGTGATGACGTTTTAGGACTGCGTGCCCAAGACATATCAGTCGAAGACTATATTGGCTGGGCTCGCCAGTTAATTAAGTAATTAGGTTAGCAATTACCTATTTGTTTTTATAAGCCGGCGCATCAATGATGCGCATTTCCGCTTCAATCCATTGTTCAGCTTGCTGATGCAATTCTTCAGCTGATTTATTCTCAGAAGTAATGGCTGGTCCAATGGAAACAGTGATTTTTCCTGGGTACTTGAGAAAACTATTTCTTGGCCATACATGCCCAGCATTGTGCGCCACAGGAATAACCCATGCCTTTGTGGCACTTGCTAGGCGCGCTCCGCCTTTGCGATAGACAGTGTTTGCACCAGTTTTTGTTCTAGTGCCTTCAGGAAAGATGATGATCCAAATGCCCTGCGCCAAATATTTCTTACCTTGACTTGCAATCGATTGCGATGCTGCCGATGTCTTAGAGCGATTGATGTGAATCATGCGCAGCAGTGCCAAGGCCCAACCAAAAAATGGTATCCAAAGAAGTTCACGTTTAAACACAAAGCACAATTGTTTTGGAAATAAAGCGATGAAAGATATGGTTTCCCAGGCTGATTGATGCTTCGACAAGATGATCGCTGGTTGATCTAATAAGGCATTCATGTTTTCTATGCCCTTGATCTCATAATCAATGTTACAAATTACTTTTGCTAAGTATGTGATGGTGATATTCCAGCCCTTAACAAACTCGTAACGCACGGGGGCTTTAACGATTGGGAATACGATCAAGCATGCTAAGGCATATAGGGGTGTGATGGCTAGCATGGCGAGAAAGAAAATCAGCGACCTAGCAAAAATCATGTGCGTCCGATGAAGTGATTAACAAAAGCCATCAAATCTTGATGAATGGCGGTGTATGGGGGAAGTCCGCCACTGGCGCGTGCCTTTTCACCGTTACCAGTTAGTACGAGATGAGGCTCAGCTCCAACACTCACTCCTGCGACCAAATCTCTGATGCTATCACCAACAATTGGCACACCCTTGATTGGCACGCTATAACGTTGTGAAATTTGCTCAATCATGCCTGGCAAAGGTTTTCTGCAAAGACAGTTATCAGCATCAGTGTGAGGGCAAAAGAAAATGGCATCGACATGTCCTCCCACTTTTGCTAGAAGACGATGAAATTTCATATGAATGGCATTCAAGGCGTCCATGTCATAGAGTCCACGACCAATGCCAGATTGGTTGGTTGCAACGACTATATGGCATCCAGCTTGATTGAGTTTTGCAATCGCCTCTAGACTGCCAGGTATTGGGTGCCATTCATCGGGTGACTTGATGTAGTGATCGCTGTCATGATTGATGACACCATCTCTATCTAAGATGACCAGTTTCGAATGGGTTGGCTTCTGAGGCATATTAGCTAGCTAATTTACCAATGTCGGCGACTTGGTTCATGAGGCCATGCATTTTTGCGAGCAAAGCAAGACGGTTATCTCTTAGTTTGGCGTCAGGATCCATCACCATGACATCATTAAAGAAGTTATCAACCTCTACTCTCAATGTGGCAAAAGCCTGAAGCGCTTCTGTGAACTGACCGTTTTTAAAAGACTGATTCACCTGCGGCAGAATTTGATCCAAAGCTTTGGCTAAAGATTTCTCAGCATCTAAGGTGAGTAAATTATGATCAATACCAGCAGGTATTGGGAAGTCAACTTTTTTGAGAATATTGCCAATACGCTTGTTTGCAGCAGCCAAGGCTGTTGATTCTTCCAGAGCGCTGAACAATCTTACAGCCTTCAATCTTTCAAGAACATCACCAAAAACAACAGGCAGTTGGCTGACAACAGATTCAACCTCATTGGTTGAATAATTTTTACCATCCCATTGCTGGTCTTTTAAGTAGGCTCTTAGGCGATCCAAGATAAAGCCATGAATCACATCAACTGAAGAGTTTTGATGAACTTCATTTTGTGAGAATTGCTTGATGGTTGCTTGAAGTACATCACGAATATTCAAAGGCAGTTTCTTCTCTAAAAGAATCCTGCAGATACCCAATGCGTGGCGACGCAAGGCAAATGGATCTTTTTCGCCGGTTGGGGCTAAACCAATACCCCAAATACCCACAAGGGTTTCTAACTTATCAGCCAGAGCCAAAATGGTGCCTGTATCAGTTACCGGTAAGGCATCTCCTGCAAACCTTGGCGCATAGTGCTCCATACAAGCTGCGGCCACATCAGGGTGCTCTTTGTCGTTGAGGGCGTAATAGCGACCCATGATGCCTTGAAGCTCCGGGAACTCGCCCACCATATCAGTCAATAAGTCAGCCTTGGCCAGTTGCGCTGCGCGCACTGCCAGGCTCACGTCAATCGAGCTTTGATGCTTTTTGAGTTCACTACCAATCACTTCAGCAATTTTGGCAACTCTTTCAGTTCTTTCTAATTGAGTGCCTAATTTGTTGTGATAAACCACTTTAGATAAAAGGGCGGTGCGCTCGAACAAGGTTTTTTTACGGTCTTGCTCGTAAAAGAATTTTGCATCAGCTAAGCGAGGTCTAACGACTCGCTCATTACCAGAAATGATGGCTTCAGGAGTCGATGTTTCAATGTTTGACACAATCAAGAATTGGTTGACCAGCTTACCGTTTTTGTCGGTCATCGCAAAGTATTTTTGATTTGTCTGCATGGTAAGAATCAAGCACTCTTGAGGAACTTCCAAAAATTCTTTTTCAAATGCACAGGTGTAAATAACCGGCCACTCAACCAAGGAGCAAACTTCTTCTAAAAGAGACTCTGGCATTAAAACTGAGTGACCATTCGAAGCTTTGAGCAATGATTCACGAATTTTTTCAAGACGATCGTTGTAACTTGCAATCACTTTGCCGGAAGTTTCTAGCGTCTTAGCGTATTCATCTGCATGCTTGATGGTCAGGGTGCCATTTGATAAAAAGCGATGACCTAGTGTGGTGTTGTGAGCTTTCAAGCCCAAAGCTTCAACATGGATGATCTCTGTGCCATGCACCGCTATTAAGCCGTGAGCAGGTCGAACAAATTCAACATCCTTGACTTGACTTGTTCCTGGTGCGATTTGATAACGCATCAATTTAGGGATTGGTAGCTTACTGATGGCTTGTTCTAAAGCTACTTGCAATCCTGCAGTCAATGTTTGGCCAGTGACTTCAACGTTCAAGTAAAAAGTCTCCGCCTTTTCACTGCCCTGTTTTTCTAATTTATCTAGACTGATATCAGGGTGACCTAAAGCAGCAAGCTTTTTTAATAAAGGTGGCGTTGCTTTTCCATCAGCGTCGAGTGCAATGGACACAGGCAATAATTTTTCTTTGACTTGGCGATTTGGTGCTTTTGCTAAGACGTCTGATAAGTGAACGGCCAGCCTGCGTGGCGTGGCATAGCTGGCGGTCACACTCGATGAATCCAATAAACCTTGGGCATTCAATGATTGCTCAATGTTTTCAGAAAAACTTTGACCAAACTTCTTTAACGCTTTCGGTGGAAGTTCTTCTGTGAATAATTCAATGATCAATGGGGTGTGGCTCATTTTGCACCCCCTGATTTTTTATTCAGCGGTTGACACATTGGGAATCCCAATTTTTCCCTAGACTCGAAGTAGGCCTGCGCAACACTGCGAGATAGGTTGCGAATACGACCAATATAAGCCGCACGCTCCGTCACTGAAATAGCGCCGCGAGCATCTAGCAAGTTAAACGTATGGGCAGCCTTTAAAACCATTTCATAGGCAGGTAGCGCCAAAGGAATTTCCATCAAGCGTTTGGCTTCACTTTCGTAATTGGTGAATTGCTGAAATAACAAATCTGCATTTGAGTATTCAAAGTTGTAGGTTGATTGCTCAACTTCGTTTTGATGGTAGACATCGCCGTAGCTGACACCTTCTGTCCAGACCAAGTCATAAACGTTTTCAACTTTTTGCAAATACATGGCCAAACGCTCTAAGCCATAGGTGATTTCACCCAAAATTGGTTTGCAATCAATGCCGCCAACTTGTTGGAAGTAGGTGAACTGTGTCACTTCCATGCCGTTGAGCCAAACTTCCCAGCCCAGACCCCAGGCACCCAAAGTTGGATTTTCCCAGTCATCTTCAACAAAACGAATGTCATTTTGTTGAAGATCTAAACCCAAGGCTTCTAAGCTACCAAGATACAAATCTAATATATTTTCAGGGGCTGGCTTCAAAACTACTTGATATTGGTAGTAGTGTTGTAAGCGATTAGGATTTTCACCATAGCGACCATCTTTAGGACGACGTGAAGGTTGCACATAGGCAGCCTTCCATGGCTCTGGCCCAATGGCTCTTAAAAATGTCGCTGTGTGTGATGTGCCAGCGCCAACCTCAAGGTCGACGGGCTGAAGTAGGGCACAACCTTGTTGGTCCCAGTAATTTTGAAGAGTAAGAATAACTTGCTGAAAGGTAAGCATATGATAGGTTTCCTGAACCCGATGATTTTACCTTTCTTGCGGCCGACTGACCTTATTTTTTGTTCTGATACCAGGCAAACACTAGGAAAAGGCCGCTGATGATCAAAATGGGTAAATCTCCTAACCAAACATAGGGCGTCTTACCTGAATGTGCTTGTACGCTTGTTTTAAGAGTGGCTTGCTGAAATTTAGGCAGTGCATAAACAACCTGACCTTGGGAGCTAATCACTGCCGTCACACCTGTGTTTGTTGCTCGCAAGGTGGGAATGCCAGTTTCTATCGATCTTAAGCGAGCCAATCTGAGTTGTTGTTCTGGAGCTTGACTCTCCCCGAACCAGGCCAGATTAGTTAAATTAATCCACAGATGATGTTCAAGTGAGGAATTTCTTTGCCTCTTGGCAAGTTCATCACCAAAAACGTCTTCATAGCAAATCATGAGGCCAATCGCAATTTGGTCTGTGCCTTGCTCAAGAATATAAGGTATTTGAGTCATCGAGCCGCGTTCAAAGTTACCCAAGGGAACTTTGAATAAATCCACAAACCATTGAAAGCCCCACGGTATGAATTCGCCAAAAGGAACCAAGTGACTTTTATCGTATTGATATATCAAGTTGCCTTGATTCAATCCAATCGCCGAATTAGTTGGCAAACCAGAATGACCAGTGCTCACCACACCAAGAATCACATTCTTTTTAGCATTATTGGGCTTGATCTTGGAGATTAAATCTTGTGGAACAGTTTTGAGTTCAACTGGAAATGCTGTTTCTGGGGCGATCACCAAGTGACTATCACTACTTCTAATCGCGCTGGTATAAAAACCCACTTGTTGCTGGATGTATTCCGGATCAAATTTGAGAGACTGCGGAAAATTACCTTGAATCAAAGTCACATCAATTGGCCTACCAATGGGCTCTGTGAATGAAATCAATCCTAAAGCGTGGCTGGCTGAAATGATGGTGATGGAGGCAACAAACTTGGTGAACAGGTTGTGTTTAGCTTGGCTGAGGTAAGCAGCCAAGCCAACACAAAACCAGGCGCAAGCCAAGCCGCCAAAAATGGTCGCCCATGCAAAGAATGGCCCATCAACTTGAGATTCAGCAAGACCTGCCCAAGGGAAGCCTGTGAATAACTGACCTCTGGCCCATTCCATGATGGCCCAAGAGCTGGCAAGGCCTAAAACCCTGGCGGCAGAAGAATGAAATTGATGGACTAATTTAATGGCAATTGCTGGAAATAATGCCAAATATGCTGACAGTGCAATCACAGCTAAAACAGAAATCGGTGCGGCGATTTTCCCCACGTCATGCAAGCTGACAAAAATCCACCAAAGAGCATTGCAAAAATAACCTAAGCCAAATAACCAGGCAAAAAGAAAAGCCCTTTGCTCTTTGAAAATAAAATGAATATAAAAGGCTAAACCCAGAATTAAAAACCAGCCGCCAAATGGCAACTCAATCAACCAAGCGCAGATACTTCCTAGTAGGAAAAAAAGTAAGGCTTTAATCAATTTCTAATTTGGTGGCTAATAAAACGTGCACTTGTCTAGCGTCTGCCCGTTGAACCTCAAAAAGAATGCTTCCAATTGTGATGGATTCACCTTTGTGTGGAACTCTACCCAAATTCTTTAAGATAAAGCCAGCAAGTGTGTCGTTATCTTCGTCTGCAAAATTGGTTCCAAGGGCTTCATTGACTTGATCTAGTTCAGTGATACCGCGGATCCTGAAATGAGTTTCACTGACATTGATGATGTTGTCTTCAATGTCATCAGTGTCATGTTCATCTTCAATGTCACCCACAATTTGTTCAAGGATGTCTTCAATGGTGACCAAGCCTGCAACGCCACCGTACTCATCAACAACAATGGCAATGTGATTGCGGTGCTCCCTAAAGTCTTTTAAAAGCACGCTTAAGCGTTTTGATTCAGGAATAAATACGGCGGGCCTTAACCAATCACGGAGCTGAAAATCTTCTTCCTGTGAATGGCGCAATAAATCTTTAGCAAGCAAGATACCAATCACGTTATCGCGATTATTTTCGTATACGGGAAATCGTGAATGAGCTGCTCTGATGACTTCTGTGATCGTATCTTCAACCGATTCATTGATATCGATCCAGTCAATTTGCGCCCTAGGAATTAAAATATCCCTGGCTGAAAGTTCGCTGACCTGGAAAACGCCCTCAATCATGGCCAACGCATCTGCATCGATGAGGCCCTCAGCTTGAGCTTCTTTGAGAGTTTCCAGTAGCTCGCGGCGCTGCTCTGATGGCGAGGATGGGCTTGGCGTCAGCAGGTCACTGATGCGCTCTAAGAGGCTTTTCGACTCTGGTTCAGTTGTCATAATGAGTAAGAATAACTGATTTATTTAAATTCAGCAGTAAGGGTTTGCCTGTTTAAGACTTTTTAATATTTTAATTTCAAGCTCTTCCATCGCTTCAGCCTCAATTTCATCTTCATGATCAAAACCTTGGGCATGAAGGGTGCCATGAACAACTAAATGGATCAAATGTTGCTCAATTGATTTTTTTTGAGCCAAAGCTTCTTTTTTAAGTACTGGCAAACAAATAACTAAATCAGCATTCAGAGCATTACTATCAGGATCAATATCGTAAGGGAATGTCAGGATATTGGTAGCGTAGTCTTTGTGTCGATACGTCGCATTAAGCTTTTTGCTCTCCGCATTTCCAACAAACCTCACGGTCATGCAGGCGTCTTGCTGCAAAGCTTTTTTAATCCAGTTACTAACTTTTCGCTTGCTGATCAGTGGTGACCAAGTTTCCTCAAGAGATTCGCTCGCAAACTGAATATCTAGTGTTAGCTTCAATGCGGTGACCATTTTTTAACTCATTCCTGAATCATCAATTCGCCACGCAAAGAGTGGGGCATGGCCTCTGTGAACTTCACAGGCATTAATTTACCAATCAGGCGTTTGGCTTGATCTGATCCAGCATGGATCAAAGCAACTCGACCATTCTCTGTTCTGCATTGCAGGTGGATGCCATCGCGCGCCATACTTTCAACCATGGCAAGCTCAGTTTTACCTACCATGCTTTGGTTGATTTCTAAAACATGCTGATCGATTTGAGACACCAATCTTTTGAGGCGATCATTTTTAA
>JBEIOY010000140.1:0-3670 GCA_040377355.1 Burkholderiaceae bacterium
CAAGAACTTAGCGAGTCTTGCAATTGCCTCACGCAAAACATCTTCATGCGGCAAGAAAACAATTCTGAAATGATCTGGCTTTGGCCAATTAAAACCACTGCCCTGAACCAATAAAACTTTTTCTTCACGCAGTAAATTTGCGATGAACTCTTGATCATTCTTAATTGGATACATCTCAGGATCCAACTTAGGAAACAAATACAAGGCTGCTTTAGGCTTAACGCAAGTCACACCCGGTATTTTTGTGACCAACTCCCAAGCAAGATCTCGTTGACGGCGCAAACGGCCGCCCTCTGCCACCAAGTCGTCAATGCTTTGATATCCGCCCAACGCTGTTTGAATGGCATTTTGACCAGGAACGTTTGCGCACAAGCGCATGGATGAAAGCATGTTTAAGCCTTCAATATAATCTTTGGCGCCACTTTTATCGCCTGATACGACCATCCAGCCAGCGCGGTAGCCGCAGGCACGGTAATTTTTTGATAAGCCATTGAAGGTTACTGTCACAACGTCGGTTGATAGAGCTCCAATGGATGTGTGCTTTTCGCCATCAAATAAAGTCTTATCGTAAATCTCATCAGCAAAGATGATCAAGCCATGCTCGCGAGCCAAAGCAATAATTTCTTTAAGAACATCGTCGCCATATAAAGCGCCCGTTGGATTATTTGGATTGATCACCACAATCGCTTTGGTCTTAGGGGTGATTTTTGCTTTGATATCAGCGATGTCTGGAGACCAATCTTTGGTCTCATCACACAAATAGTGCTTAGGGGTGCCACTTGAAAGGCTGACTGCAGCTGTCCATAGAGGATAGTCTGGCGCCGGCACCAACACCTCATCGTCAGCATTCAGTAGTGCATTCATAGCCAAAACGATTAATTCTGAAACACCATTGCCCGTATAAATATCATCCAGGGTCACGCCTTGAATGCCTTTTTCTTGGCAGTAATGCATGATGGCCTTGCGTGCTGAAAAGATTCCTTTGGAATCTGAATAAGCAGCTGAGCTAGGTAGGTTGCGAATCATGTCCAACTGAATCTCTTCGGGAGGATCAAAGCCAAAAACCCCCACATTACCAATGTTCAGTTTGATAATTTTCTGACCCTCTTCCTCCATCTGCTGAGCGAGCTCAAGAACGGGGCCACGTATGTCGTAACAAACGTTATTTAATTTGGAGGATTTTTTAATTTCTTTCACAATAATCACTTAAAGACGTATAGGGATACTATAAAGTCTTAATTTATCTATAATTTTGTAATTATGACAGAGCTTGGGGCGATTTAACTTGAAACTACAACCGGATAAGCAGCCCTCTCTGAACACAGTTTCAGCCTACGGCCCTGATTACATCGAAATCAACGCTCAGCGCTACACCAATTCTTTGCTTTTATCGCCAGAAGGCCCAGTCATTGAGTGGTCTTGCGCTAGTTTTGAAGAGATCAAAATCGAGGATTTCGAAAAAATTGCCAGCCTAGAGCCTGCGGTGGTTATTTTTGGCAGCGGTCAGCGGATTCGATTCCCGCATCCAGCCCTGGTTGCCCCCTTGATTGCCCGCAATATTGGTCTTGAGACCATGGATTTACAGGCTGCCTGTCGCACTTATAACGTCCTCATGGCTGAGGGTCGAAAAGTTGTGGCTGCCCTATTGATTGAAAAGTGAGCAAAAAAGTCGACTTTTAAAATAAGTCTGATATAAATATACTTAAAAGCAGTGCAAACAATAAATCTGGAGACTGAATGAGCGTAGCACTTGGTAAACCAATCCCTTACTTTGAGATTCCAGCAACCAGCGGGCTCGTTTTCACGCCCACGGCTTGTCAGGGTCGCAAAGTGGTCATGTATTTTTATCCAAAAGACTCAACGCCTGGTTGTACCGTTGAATCAATGGAGTTCAGGGACGCGATTGATGATTTCACAAAAGCCAATACTTTGATCGTTGGCATCTCAAGGGACAACCTTAAGTCACATGAGAACTTCAAGAGAAAAATTGAGCTTCCTTTTGAGCTATTGGCTGATACTGAAGAAACTCTTTGTCAAATGTTCGGCGTTATGAAAATGAAGAACATGTATGGCAAGCAAGTTCGAGGCATTGAACGCAGCACATTCTTGATTGATGAAGAAGGAGTTTTACGTCACGAATGGCGAGGACTTAAGATTCCTGGGCACGTTCAAGATGTTTTAAAAGCTGCTATTGATTTATGATTGCAATGTCACACAAACTAGGATAAGTTATCACTTAGATGCACAAAAATACCTTTACCTTATCAACCGTCAAACCACCAGGTAGGCGGTTTTTTCTTTTTTAGGAGACCTCCGGAATGCCTCTGCCACCAATCCCAACACAAGCAGCAGATAAGTTAAACATCAGCCGTCAACCAAAAGCAGAGTTAAAGAAACGTCCAAAAAGAATTGAAATTGAAGAAGCAGATGAAGTAACAGAATTAGTCGAGAGTTCTATCAGCCTAGATTTAGACGCCGATGACTCTCAATCATTGGCAGATATAGCCATTGAAAAAATGCGTGCGCCAAGCAAACCTATCAAGAAATCTTCAGCGCCGATAGCCAAGAGCTCAACACGCGTCAGAAAAATCCCTGATGACGGCATCATTCGTCTTTTCGTTCTTGATACGAACGTTCTAATGCACGACCCATCAGCATTGTTCCGCTTCGAAGAGCATGATGTTTATCTACCAATGATGACGCTTGAAGAGTTGGATAATCACAAGAAAGGCATGAGTGAAGTTGCGCGCAACGCCCGCACAGTGAGTCGCTCTCTGGACCAATTGGTGGCAAATACCAGTGGTGTTTTAGGGGACGGCATCCCTCTTAATAAATTAGGCAATAAAGATGCCACGGGCAGCCTTTACTTCCAAATCGAACTCAATAACATCACCTTGCCAGATGGGCTACCAACAGGCAAAGCGGACAACATGATCCTAGGTGTTGTTCGAGAGCTACAGCAAAGCCGCAAGGATCGACAGGTGGTATTGGTATCCAAAGATATCAATATGCGCATCAAGGCCCGTGCCCTAGGTTTGCCAGCAGAAGATTACTTCAATGACCAAGTGCTTGAAGATCGTGATTTGATGTACTCTGGAATATTGCAGCTACCGGTAGATTTTTGGCCTAAACATGGCAAAGACATGGAAAGCTGGAGTGACGCAAAATCAGGCACGATGTTTTATCGAGTCACCGGCCCAACCGTTGCTCACATGATGGTCAATCAATTTGTCTATCAAGAGAACTCAGATGGTGGCACGCCGTTTTATGCTCAAGTTCGAGAAGTGCAAGGAAAAACTGCATTGCTTCAAACTTTGCGAGATTTTTCTCATCAAAAGAACAATGTTTGGAGTATCACGGCCCGCAATCGCGAACAGAATTTTGCGATGAACTTACTCATGAATCCTGATATTGATTTTGTGACTTTACTGGGTCAAGCTGGAACAGGTAAAACCTTGTTAGCACTAGCGGCAGCCCTTGAGCAAGTGTTGGACAGTAAGCGTTATAACGAAATCATCATCACTCGTGCAACAGTTCCAGTTGGTGAGGACATTGGATTCTTACCAGGAACTGAAGAAGAAAAAATGCAGCCATGGATGGGCGCTTTTGATGACAATTTAGAAGTGCTTCATCGCAACGAAGATGGCGCTGGCGAATGGGGTCGCGCTGC
>JBEIOY010000165.1:0-3009 GCA_040377355.1 Burkholderiaceae bacterium
ATGAAAAATAATTTGATCAAGTGGATGGTGGGACTGTCATTTATTCAGATCAGTATTTGTTTGAGTGTGGTTCTATTCTTCCACGGTATTTGAAGCGAATGAGATAGAGTTTGTGATGGCATCGATATTGAATAAATTAAAGACTTACCTATTGTTATCAAAGGGACTGATAGTTAAATTGAAACAAAAAGTAAGTGCCAGACGTTTAGCGGCTTCAGGTGGTACTGAACCTCAGCTAGAAAGCATTCCAAGAAGAAGGCCCTAATTCAAATAATTAAGCTCAATTTATTGCATCATAATGCAATAAATAATTAAATAAATTGTATTAAGATGCAATAAATTGATAAAAATATTGTACTATAGTGAAATAAATACTCACTAACTGTGTATCTATTTGAATCAAGGAGCTTGTATGAGCCTACAGAAGCTTTATTTCCAACAGATCAGCTCACGTTTAGAAGATCTTAGAAATACAAAATTAACAGCAGTAGCGCCAAGCAATGGGTGGATCAAAGGTATAAGAACCGCCTTAGAGATACCTTTATCTGAAATGGCTAGGCGCTTGGGAGTTAATTCAACAACTGTTTTAGCTGCAGAGCGAAATGAGGTTGCAAACACCATTACTTTGGCTCAGTTAAAGAGGATGGCTAATGTTCTTGATTGTGATCTGGTGTATGCCTTAATTCCAAGGAAGAGTCTAGCGGAGATAGTGAATGAAGAAGCAATGAAAGTTGCAACTCAAGAAATGATTTCGGTGGCTCACAGTATGGCACTAGAAAATCAAGAGCCGAGTAATGAATTCATTGTAAAAAAAATTAGAGAAAGAAAAGAAGAGTTGATCGCAGGGAGTTGGAAAAAAATATGGAGTTCAAAATAGTATGTGAAGTTGGTGCAACAGATTTAGATCCAGATGAATTATCAGGTTTGCTACCTGCCCACTTAATAGTTCAAGCTCAGTTGAATGAGTGGGAGCAAGTCAATATCTTGAATGCTGAAAAGTGGCTAGGTTCAAGAAAACCAAAAAATGTTTTATCTGAAGAATTTTGTAGAAGCCTGCATAAGAAGATGTTTGATCAAACTTGGGCATGGGCCGGAACATTCAGGCGCTCTGACAAAAACATTGGTGTAGATTGGACCCAAATTTCAGTTCACTTAAAGAATTTACTTGAAGATACGAAATACTGGTTGCAGCATCAAGTCTATTCTTTGAATGAGGTGGGTGCCAGATTTCACCATCGCTTAGTTTCGATTCATTGCTTCCCGAATGGTAATGGTCGACATGCTCGACTCATGACAGATGCTCTCATGATCGAGAATGGACACTCTCGATTCAGTTGGGGTTCTTTGATGAAGGATTCAGTTTTAGCGAGAAGTGCTTATTTGAAAGCTTTAAGGGTCGCAGATAAAGGCGATCTTGAACCTTTAAATAAATTTCTTAATAGCTAATATCTGTAATTCTTATTTCAACAATGAATTCACAGCTTGAAGGTCTTCATCGCTGAGCACTGCTGCTTGAGCTTTGAGCTTGAGACCATTCAAGATGGTGTCATAACGGGCTTTGGCCAGATCTCTGCGAGTCGTGAACAAGGTGTCTTGAGCATTCAGCACATCGATGTTGATACGCACACCCACTTCGTAACCAAGTTTGTTAGATTCCAAGGCACTCAGCGCTGAAATTTCAGCGGCCTCGTAAGCTTTTACTTGAGCCAAACCATTGTTAAATCCTAAATATGCTTGGCGTGTGGTTTGTGCCACAGAGCGGCGGGTGTTTTCTAAATCAGCCAATGCTTTATTGGCTAATGCTGATTTTTCTCGCACCACTGATTGGTTGTATCCACCTGAGAATAAAGGCACTGTCAATTGAATAATGGCTTGGCTTGAGTAGGATTTTGTCATTGATAATGGGGTATCAGTTGTTCCCACGGCACCTTCGGTATCGCTGTATCCTCGACGAGCGATGAAATCCACTGATGGCGCATGACCAGCGTAAGCACGCTGAGTGTCTTTTACTGCAACTTCATAGGCTAATTTATCTGCAATGATGTTGTAGCTAACATCCTCAGCCTGTTTGACCCAATCACTGATGCTTTGACCTGGTTGCACAGTCACCGCTTGTTGAACATTGACCGGTGTCGGCTTTTCACCTTTTTTGAGTTTAACTTTTCTGTCTTTGGCCACAGTATCAATTGTGGACGTATTACTCAATGATTTGACTTGGATAATTTGTTTGCCAGTGATTTGCTCCAAGGCGCCTTTTTTGATCACTAGATCTGCTTCGGCAGCCAACTCTTGAGCAACCACTAAGTCATAACGAGACTGCGCCTCATGGGTGTCGGTGATGGTGGATGTGCCGACCTCAAAATTACGTTTGGCTTGCTCTAATTGCTCTCCGATCAAAACTTTTTTGTTTCTGGCTAGATTCAAAGTATCTTGAGAATTCAGAACATTGAAATAAGCTTCGGTAACGCGTATCACCAAATCTTGTTCTGCCGATGCAAACTTTGCCTCAGCAATACTGGCGCTCATGTCACCCTGTCTAAATTGAGACCACTTGTCCCAGTTAAACAAAGGTTGAGTCAGGGTGACATTCCATGCCCTAGACATTAAATCTTGACGTGTGCCTCTTGTTTGATTGTAAAAATCATTCTTTGTTTCATTGCCAGTTGCCACCACCTGAGGAGCCAACACGGATAGACCTTGCCAACGTTTTTCTTTGCCAGCCATAAAACCATATTTGGCGGCATTGAAGACGGGATCATTAAAGGCAGCTTCTCTGTACAAGCTTAGTAAGTCAAGTGCTTCTGTATTGATGGTAGAGGCACTTGGAATTTGGGTGTTAGGGTTGGTCGGCTTTGCTGATGTATCCGCTACGGCCATCATTTGAGCTGGACCTAGGGCAGTTTTTTGAGCTTGACTGCTTGAGCTCCATGTTGAGCTGAGAGCCAGGATAACTGCTAATGCAATAGGGGTGTGGGGCATGCTTTTTGATCTCATCTTGTCATTTTGCAT
>JBEIOY010000023.1:0-13088 GCA_040377355.1 Burkholderiaceae bacterium
ACGCCAGCGTGAGAAGAAGGCACATCCATGGTGGCTTTATCTGATTCCAAGGTCACCAAAGATTGCTCTTTTTCAACCACATCACCCGGCTTTACGTGAACCTCGATCACGGGAACGCCGTCATAATCTCCAATATCAGGAACTTTGATTTCTATCACTTGGCTCATCTTAGTTTCCTCACACAGTCATTGGGTTTGGTTTTTTTGGATCAAGGCCGTATTTCTTGATGGCCTCCGCAACTTTTTTGTGCTCAATCTGACCTTCATCAGCCAAAGTCTTGAGCGCTGCTACTGTGACCCAACGACGATCAACTTCGAAGAAATGACGAAGCTTCTCACGTGTATCGGAGCGACCATAACCATCCGTCCCCAATACGGTATATCTCTTACCGATATTTTGAAGAGCAGGTCTGATTTGCTCTGGGAACAAACGCACATAGTCAGTAGCAACAATCACTGGACCCGTGGTGTCTTTCAATAATTTCTCAACATGAGATAGAACCGGCTTATCAGTTGGGTTCAACATATTTTGGCGCGATACAGCATTCCAATCACGGCCCAACTCTGTGAAGCTTGGGCAACCCCAAATATCAGAAGCAACGCCCCAGTCATCACGCAACATATTGGCTGCTTCAATCACTTCACGGAAAATGGTGCCGCTACCAAGTAGTTGAACTTTTAGCTTAGCCTTGGCATCACCGACACTTCTTAAACGATACATGCCCTTCAAGATGTCATTCTCAGCACCTTTAGGCATCGCTGGGTGAGCATAGTTCTCATTCATCAGAGTGATGTAGTAATAAACATCATCTTGATTGGTCATCATGCGACGCATACCGTCTTGAATGATGACTGCTAATTCAAAAGCAAAGGTTGGGTCATAGCTGATACAGTTTGGAATTGCGCCACTCCATAAATGACTGTGGCCATCTTCGTGTTGCAAACCTTCACCGTTCAACGTGGTTCTACCAGCAGTACCGCCTAATAAGAAACCACGACTGCGCATATCTCCAGCAGCCCAAGCCAAGTCGCCGATACGCTGGAAACCGAACATTGAATAGAAAATGTAGAACGGCAACATTGGTACGCCGTGTGTTGAATAAGATGTTGCCGCAGCAATCCAATCACACATCGCACCAGCTTCATTGATACCTTCTTGCAAAATTTGACCGTGCTTATCTTCTTTATAGAACATCAACTGATCATGATCTTGCGGCGTGTAAAGCTGACCCAACTGATTCCAAATACCCAATTGGCGGAACATGCCTTCCATACCAAAAGTTCTAGATTCATCAGGAACAATTGGCACCACACGTTTACCGATGGTCTTGTCTTTTACAACCATGTTCAACATGCGCACAAAAGCCATGGTGGTTGAAATTTCACGACCCTCAACAGTGGCCTCAAGCAATGGAGTAAATACTTCAAGCTTTGGAACTTCCAGACTCTCTGCTTTAGCTCTGCGTTGAGGCAAATAGCCGCCTAACTCCATACGACGTTCACGCATGTAATTCAACTCAGGACTACCTTCTTCGAATTTCACCAAAGGCAATTCTTCTAACTTGTCATCAGGCACTGGGATTTTGAATTGATCTCTGAATGCCTTGATATCCTCAATGTTCATTTTCTTGGCTTGGTGGGCGATGTTCATACCCTGACCTGAGCCACCCATGCCGTAACCTTTGATAGTTTTTGCCAAGATAACGGTGGGTTGATTTTTATGATTAGCGGCTGCATAGAACGCTGCATATACTTTATGTGGGTCGTGACCACCGCGATTTAAATTCCACACATCCTCATCGCTCCAGTCAGCAACCAAAGCTTCTAGCTCAGGTGTATTGAAAACAATCTTTCTGACATAGGCGCCATTCTTGGCTTTCATGGTCTGGTACTCACCATCCACGATCTCTCCAAGACGCTTCATCAAGATACCTTTTTTATCTCGGACAAATAATGCATCCCAATGAGTACCCCAAACAAGTTTGATCACATTCCAGCCAGCACCCCTGAATTCTGATTCAAGTTCTTGAATAATTTTTCCGTTACCGCGAACTGGACCGTCTAAACGCTGCAAATTACAGTTGATCACAAAACAAAGATTGTCTAAATTTTCTCTGCCTGCCATGCCAATCGCACCCAATGACTCAGGCTCATCAGTCTCGCCATCGCCTAAGAATGCCCAAACCTTTCTTCCCTCGGTTTGTGCCATGCCACGGTCTTGTAAATATTTCATGAAACGGGCTTGATAAATTGCCATGATTGGGCCTAAGCCCATTGACACCGTTGGGAACTGCCAAAAATCTGGCATCAACCAAGGGTGCGGATAGCTTGAAATACCTTTGCCGTCGACTTCTTGACGGAAGTTAGTCAAATTTTCCTCTGTTAAACGTCCCAACATATAAGCTCTGGCATAAACACCTGTAGCAACGTGACCCTGCACAAATACCAAATCACCGCCATGTTTCTCAGACGGTGCATGCCAGAAGTGGTTAAAGCCCACATCGTAAAGAGTGGCTGCTGATTGGAATGATGAGATGTGCCCGCCAACGTTTGTATCTTTATTGGCCTTTAACACCATCGCCATGGCATTCCAGCGGGTGTAAGAGCGGATCTTGTGTTCAATCTCTTGATCGCCAGGAAGTTTGGCTTGCTGCTCCACCGGTATCGTGTTGATGTATGGGGTCTCAGCATGAAATGGTTGCACCACACCACTGACACGGGCATGAGATATCTGCTCATCAATCAAGAATGCGGCGCGATCGACACCCTCTTGTTGAATAACGCCATTTAATGCATCAATCCATTCTTTGGTTTCAATCGGATCAATATCCTGAGAACCATTAACTCCGGTTTGTTGATTTGGTAGATCAGCCATGCGTGTCTCCTGGTAACTTCGCTCTATTAATAGGGCTAAGCCCTTTTAGTCTTGGTCAAATTTTAAAAACGCCAGGATGCATGAGCAAGCAATATTTCATATAACGAAGTTATTTATCACTATATGGGATTATGTTGCGCGGCAATAAAGCGTAAAAAAAGAAAAAAATGAGGGTTTAAGTATCGTCCCGAATTACACTCTAAGATTGCATGGTTTTCCCTAGTAAAAAGTATTCATTTGAAAAACGTCATTCACCAATATCTTGGTCAAGCCATCAAGAATTACAGATCCAAGGCCCTTAAACAAAGGGCTAGATCTTATGTATTCCTATACATTCCGGTATTGGCTATTGTGCTATTCACCTGCGCGATGGGGTTGATCCTATGGACCTTGAATTACCAAGATAAAAATCAGCAGCAATACACGCTCTATCGAGAGAGCGCCTTTGCCAAGCAAAGGATATTGCTGCGATTCGCTGCTAACGAAGATGCCATCCTGGAATTGAGTCGTGAAATCAGTAATTCTGCAAGCAAATCTCAATACCCTGAGTCATTCCTAAGGCTATCAACTAAGTTAATACAGGACAGCCCTGAAATTTTGCAACTACGTTGGTTGGATAGCAAACAAAATCGCATTGCTACTCTCCCAAATAACCTAAGTTATTCGAAGTGGTCAGAAAGAACCTCAATTAAATCTGTGCTCGATACAGAATTAAATGCCATTTTTTCTGAAGCGGCCGAGTCCAATAAGGCTACTTACGGAAGAATGCTGGGCTTTCATCCAGCAGAAAATGAAGCTTCAAATACAGACAGACAGTATGTTTTTTGGCATGTAACCCCCATCATTCAAAATGGTGTAGTCACTGGTGCAATAGCAGCTCTCTACTCTGGCAAACGAATTGTCCAGCACATGGTTCCCAGTGAATTAAATGGTCTTTACCGTTTTGCACTTTTAGATAGCGGCGGTAAAGAAATGGTCAGCTCTAACCCAAAGCGAACCAGCTCAAGATCATTGGAGCACATGGTAACTCTGGATAAAACGCCCATTCCACTGACATTGCATGTCAGCACATACCCGCCACCAACGAACTTAACCTATCGAACATTACTTTGGCTGGTAATTGGTCTGAGCAGTTTCGTTTTATGGAGCTTGTGGTCTGTTTGGAAGCAAACTTCCAAACGTTATTCCATTCAAAAAGATTTACAAACTGAAACCAATTTTAGACGCGCCATGGAAGAGTCAATCACCATTGGTATGAGAGCGCATGACATGCAGGGAAAGATAACTTATGTGAATCCAGCTTTTTGTGAAATGACGGGCTGGACACGACATGAACTGATTGGTATGTCACCGCCATTTCCTTTCTGGCCCTCCGAGTTGGTTCCAGAGCTTACCCAAAAAATGGCTGTTGCATTAAAGGGTAACTCCCCAAAAGCTGGCTTTGAAGCAGTCCTTCAAAGGAGGGATGGAGTTAAGATCAATTCCAGAACTTTTGTATCTCCTTTAATTGATGAAAAAGGAGAGCAATCTGGTTGGGTCAGTTCAATTGTTGATATATCAGAACCAATCAAGGCCCGACAAGAATTAGCCTTGGCTCAAGAACGCTTCACCACGGTGCTAGAAAGTCTTGATGCGGCAGTGTCAGTGATCTCTTTACAAAGCGGTCAACTCTTATTTGCTAACAGGTATTACAGAGAGACATTTGGAAATACAACTCAAGCTCACCTGGATTTGGCAGGTCATGAAATAGACCCTGAAGACATGGGGGCGCTTGATATTGACAGCGTGGATGGCTTTGCTGGACTTCCGGCCTCTGCTTTGACACCAACACAATCTGATTTCAGAGAAATTCAGATCAATCAAACTAAACTTTGGTATGAAGTGAGGCGTCGATACATCTCATGGGTGGATGGGCATCTGGCTCAACTGATCATTGCTACAGACATCACATCAAGAAAGAAGGCTGAAGATCAAGCTCGTGAACAAGAAGAGAAGCTTCAGTTTTCAAGTCGCTTAACAACCATGGGTGAAATGGCCTCCTCTTTGGCGCACGAATTGAATCAACCGCTCGCTGCAATTTCAAACTATTGCACAGGTATAGCCAATCGACTAAAGTCTTCCCAAAATATAGACATCGAAAAAGATATTCTGCCCGCCATTGAAAAGGCGACCAACCAAGCTCATCGTGCCGGCACGATCATTCAACGCATCAGGGGCTTTGTGAAAAGAAGTCAACCTCAAAGCGTGATGGTCAATGTGGCAACAATTGTTGAGGACTCAGTTGGTCTGGCTGAAATTGAGGCGCAACGATACGGCGTACAAATCAGCATTTCTTTTGCAGACAATTTACCCGAAGTCTTTCTGGATCCGATTTTGATTCAACAGGTTTTGGTGAACTTATTAAAAAATGCGATTGATGCTATTAAACATATTTCCAGCAAAAATAACTCATCAAAGTTGATCAAACTGGTGGTTGATATTGATGATTCTGTTTCGCCGGGCATGCTTCGGGTGCGTGTGATGGATCAGGGCCCCGGTATCCCTGAAGATGCCCTAGAAAGACTCTATGAGCCTTTCTTTAGCACCAAACATGACGGTATGGGCATGGGTTTGAATATCTGCCGCTCTATCATCGAGTCTCACCATGGCCGCCTATGGGCAGAAAACAACACCGCACAAAAAGATCAACCTGGTCCAGGCTGCACCTTTACAATACTACTTCCCTTGGATAAATAAACATATGAACAACAAACCTGAAATCGTTTATGTCGTTGATGACGACGAAGCCGTAAGAGATTCATTGACATGGCTATTGGAAAGCAATGGCTATTCAGTTAAATGCCAGCCAAGCGCGGAAAGGTTTCTCCAAGCTCTTCAAGGGGAAAGCAAAGAAACGGTTTCTTGCTTAATTCTGGATGTGCGCATGCCGGGAATGTCTGGTCTTGAGCTTCAAGAACGTCTTTTAGCCGAAGGTATTCCCATGCCAATCTCTTTCATCACCGGGCACGGGGACGTTTCAATGGCTGTTTCAACCATGAAAAAAGGTGCGGTAGATTTCATTGAAAAACCATTCAAGGAATCTGAGTTAAAGGTATTGGTTGAAAAGATGTTGGCCAGGGCCAGAATCGACTATGCAAAAGCCGATACACAAAAGAACAATCAAAACCTTTTGAGTAAATTAACCGGTAGAGAAAAGCAGGTTCTTGAAAGAATTGTTGCCGGCCGACTCAACAAACAAATTGCAGATGATTTGAATATTTCAATCAAAACAGTTGAAGCACATCGCGCCAACATCATGGAAAAGCTCAACGTGAATACCGTTGCAGACTTACTGAGACTCGCGTTATCTGAGTCAAATAAATAACATGCCTGCACAAGTCATTGACGGCAATGCACTTGCCAAGAAAATTAGACTGGAAATTGCTGCCAAAACAGCCATCCTGACAGCCAAAGGTGTTAAGCCTGGTTTGGCAGTTTTATTGGTGGGCGAAGACCCAGCTAGCCAGGTTTACGTCAGAAATAAAGTAAAAGCCTGTGAAGATGTTGGAATCTACTCCATATTGGAAAGGCATCCTGCTGATTTGAGCGAAAAAGCTCTTCTTAGTCGCATCAATGAATTAAATCAGGATAAAAAAATTCATGGCATTTTGGTTCAATTGCCACTGCCAAAACACATTGATAGCCACCGAGTCATCGAAGCTATTGCCCCTGAAAAAGATGTTGATGGTTTTCACGTGGCTAATGCTGGGGCATTGATGATTGGCGCACCCCTCTTCAGACCATGCACACCTTATGGTTGCATGAAAATGCTAGAGAGCATTGATTACCCCATCAGGGGCGCTAGAGCCGTTGTGATTGGCGCCTCCAACATTGTTGGCAAGCCAATGGCCATGTTGCTCTTGCAAGCGGGGGCAACTGTCACCATTTGCAATAGCAAAACCAAAGATTTAACAGCTCACACCAAGGAAGCAGATATTTTGGTTGTTGCCACAGGCAAACCTAAAATGATCACCGCCAACATGGTTAAAAATGGTGCCGTGGTTATCGACGTTGGCATCAATCGTTTGCCTGATGGAAAGCTTTGTGGTGACGTGGATTTTGACGAAGTAAAGTATGTTGCTAGTGCAATTACCCCTGTTCCAGGTGGGGTTGGGCCCATGACAATCACCATGCTTTTGCTAAACACGCTTGAAGCTGCTGAAAGAGTCAAAGCCTAAAGACCCCTTTGGGCATCAACCTTTGTTTGCCTGAACTTTTTTTAATTTCAGGACATAATAATGAGTATGAATAATCCAATACTCAATCCTTTACTCGCCTTTGGCAAAAGCCTTCCAGAATACAACTCTATCAAGGCTGTCGACATCAAACCTGCTATAGAGAAACTACTTTCTGAAGCTCAAAAAGCGGTTGACGCTTCTTTACAACCATCCACTCCAGCCACTTGGTTCGACTTAGTGGAGCCACTAGAAGATGCGACTGAAAATCTTGGTCGCGCGTGGGGAGTGGTCAGTCATTTGAATAGTGTTGCTGATACACCAGAGTTCAGAAAAGCTCATGCAGAAATGCTGCCAGAGGTCACTGCCTTTTGGACAAACCTTGGCCAAAATTTGGAACTGTACAAAAAATATAAGGCATTAAGCCAAGCAGCTGACTTCCATTCACTGGATCGCGCTCAACGCAGGGTCATTGAGAATTCTTTAAGAGATTTTCGTTTAGGTGGCGCTGAATTATCAGATGAGAAAAAAATCCGCTTTGCCGAGATTCAAGATCAACAAGCGCAGCTAGCCAAAGAATTTTCCGATCATGTATTGGATGCAACAGATCATTTTGTGCATTTGGTCAACGATGAAAAGGATTTGGCTGGCTTGCCTGAGGATGCCATCGCTGCAGCCAAACAAACGGCTGAGTCCAAAGAAATGACTGGGTGGGCATTCACGCTACATTTCCCATCATATTTTCCAGTGATGCAATTTTCTGAAAATAGGCCTCTTAGAAAACAACTCTATGAAGCCTACGTCACCAGAGCTTCAGGGTTATCAGAACAGTTTGGCAGTGGTAAAGCAGAATGGGATAACACCAACAATATGCTCTCTCAGCTTCGTCTAAAAGATGAAGAAGCAAAGATGCTTGGTTTTGCAAATTTTGCCGCATTGAGTCTTGCGCCCAAAATGGCCAAGACTTTGTCGGAGGTAGATCAGTTTTTAACTGATTTTTCCAAGAGAGCTCAAACTCATGGCCAAAAAGACTGGGAAGAATTACAGCTTTTCGCAAAAGATGATTTAGCTCTTTCAACACTTGAGCCTTGGGACATGGCGTTCGCCTCAGAAAAGCTAAAACAGGTTCGTTATGCCTTTTCTGAAAACGAAGTTAAACAATACTTCCCTTTACCAAAGGTGTTGGATGGTTTATTTGGTCTTGTGCAAACATTATTTGGTGTAAAGATAGAAAAGGACTCTTTACCGGTTTGGCATGCTGATGTCCAATCATTCAAAGTTTTGAGCAAGACCGGGAGGTTACTGGCTAATTTTTATTTAGATCCTTATGCCAGACCTGGTAAGCGCGGTGGCGCGTGGATGGACGATGCCAGGGGTCGAAGAATCCTCCCTAATGACACAATTCAAACGCCTGTGGCTTATTTGGTGTGCAACTTCCCTGCTCCCGTGACAGTTAACGGTATTACAAAACAACCAACCATCAGTCATGATGACGTGATCACCATGTTCCATGAGTGTGGTCACGGCCTACATCACATGTTGACCCAAGTTGGGTCCTTGGGCGTATCGGGCATCAATGGTGTTGAATGGGACGCTGTAGAACTACCTAGTCAATTCATGGAAAACTTTTGCTGGGAATGGGAAGTTTTAGAAAAAATGACTTCTCATGTAGAGACTGGCGAGACATTGCCAAAATCTCTTTATAAAAAAATGGTAGCTGCTAAGAACTTTCAAAATGGCATGGGCACTCTTCGACAATTGGTGTTTTCTTTGACTGACTGGCGCCTACATTCAAGCTTTGATCCACACTCAGCAAAACCTGAGGACATCTTGCAACTATCAAGACAAATCAACGATCAAATCCATGTGGTCAAGCAGTCTGACTTATCCAGATGGCCCAATACATTCAGTCATATTTTTGCGGGTGGTTATTCAGCTGGTTATTACAGCTATAAATGGGCTGAAGTTCTCTCTGCAGATGCGTATGCAGCATTTGAAGAGGCAGCCAAGAAAACTGGCAGTATTTTGGATGAGGCCACGGGTGAGCGCTATCGACAAGAAATTCTTGAAGTTGGAGGCAGTCGCTCTGCTGCTGAATCATTTAAGGCATTCAGAGGGAGAGAACCAAAGATCGATGCCCTTTTAAGGCACGGTGGTTTAGCCTAGGCTTAGCTTAAGGTCGTAATCACAGGAGCGTGATCAGATGGCTGCTCCCAAGCTCTAGGAGTTTTATCAATGGAGCTTGCAATGCAGTCATTTTTTAATGCTTCACTCAGAAGTATGTGATCAATACGAACGCCAGCGTTTCTTCTGAAACCCATCATCCGATAGTCCCACCAACTAAAGCTTTTGGGGGTCTGCTCAAAAAGCCGATAGCTGTCATAAAACCCCATCTCAATCAAACCCAAGAAAGCATCTCGTTCATCCTGAGAGACTAAATTTTGCCCCTCCCATGCTTTCGGATCATGCACATCCTGATCTTCAGGGGCAATGTTGTAGTCACCCAGCAATGCAATCCTTGAATGCTCTTCCATTTCTTCGCTCAGCCAATCATGCAATCCTGCCAACCAATCTAGCTTATACGCAAACTTTTCTGTGCCTGGCGCTTGCCCATTTGGAAAATAAGCTGAAATGATTCTGATCGGAGCCCTACCATTAAAAGCAACTGTGGCAGCCAGCAAGCGCTGTTGCTCATCGGCAAATTTGGGATTATTTTTAACGGGATATAAGAATGCAGTTTGCACATCTTGAACAATTGCCGCCAGAGAGGCTTTGCGCAACAGAATAGCAACGCCGTTATACGTTTTTTGGCCTGCCACCAAAGAGTAATAGCCGGCAGCTTCTAGCTCAGCAAAAGGAAATTTATCTTCTGTGAGTTTGAGCTCTTGAAGACAAAGAGCATCAATGGATGCCTTCATGGCATCTTGGGCAGCCAACCACTGCAAAAGATGGGGGAGACGAACTTTGATGGAATTGACATTCCAAGTAGCAAGACGAATGGCAGGCATAAGTAGCTTTAATTCACAATAATCGTTCTATTATGAACGCTATCAAAATGGTTGAATAATTTATGTATCAATGCCCAGCTCTTGAAGTTTTCTAGTGATCGTGTTTCTCCCAATACCTAAACGCTCCGCAGCTTCAACACGACGTCCCCTGGTCACCTCTAATGCTGCTGTTAAAACAGCTTTTTCAAATTTGGTCTCCAAGATGCTGAACACATCTCGACTGCCATCTTGCAAAAGTTGCTTTGCAAGTAAAGCAAGGCCAGACTCCCAATCGCCAGGGCTGGCTGTTTTAATTTTGGCTAGTATTTCAGTGGCAACACCCTCTGGCAGATCAGCTCCTATCTCTAAGACATCAGGAGGTAGATCTTGCGCACCAATGACTTGGGCCGGGGCCATCACGGTTAACCAGTGGCATAAATTTTCAAGCTGCCTAACGTTTCCAGGGAACGGTAATTGAGCTATCGCCGCTAAAGCATCATCAGACAAGCGCTTAGGATCCATGCTCAAAGATTTTGCAGAAGTCTGCATAAAGTGACGCGCCAACAAAGGAATATCTTCCTTGCGCTCCCTTAAGGATGGCAAGCGCAGACGAATCACATTCAAGCGATGAAACAAATCCTCTCGAAATAAACCTTCGGCAACACGTGCTTCTAGATTTTGATGAGTGGCAGCAATGACGCGGACATTGGACTTAAGAGAATCATGACCGCCCACCCTGTAGAAGTGGCCATCCGACAATACACGCA
Source organism: Burkholderiaceae bacterium (assembly GCA_040377355.1). Taxonomy (GTDB): domain Bacteria; phylum Pseudomonadota; class Gammaproteobacteria; order Burkholderiales; family Burkholderiaceae; genus Polynucleobacter. Next base: position 10,843 of record JBEIOY010000023.1, read on the forward strand.
GTAGCCGTGTTTGAAGATCAAATGGCATATCACCGATTTCATCTAAAAATAAAGTGCCGCCTTCAGCTTGCTCAAAACGACCCCGTCTCATGGTTTGAGCTCCTGTGAAGGCGCCTCGTTCATGGCCAAACAATTCAGACTCTAATAAATCTTTTGGAATAGCCGCTGTATTTAGAGCAATGAAGGGGCCACCTGCTCTTGGGCTGTGTTTGTGCAAGGCTCTGGCGACAAGCTCTTTACCTGTACCAGATTCACCTGTAATGAGTACAGTGACATTTGATTGGGATAAGCGTCCAATGACCCTAAAGACATCCTGCATTGCGGGAGCTTGACCGAGGATCTCAGTGGTTTCTTGCATGCGCACCACGCCCTCTTGTGTTTGATTCTGCAATCTCAAACTTTCATCGACTGCTCGACGAATCAACTCAATGGATTTGGCAATATCAAAAGGTTTGGTGATGTATTCAAAAGCACCACTTTGAAAAGAAGAGACGGCCGAATCAAGGTCTGAATAGGCTGTCATGATGATCACAGGGACGTGCGGGTGCTCTGCTTTGACCTGCTGCAACAAATCAATACCATTACCCCTTGGCATACGAATATCGGAAATTAAAACTTGTGGCTCTTCTTTACTATCAAAAGCATCTAAAACATCTTGAGGATTGCTGAAGCTGCGGTATGGCATGTTCTCACGTTGCAATGCTTTCTCCAATACCCAACGTATTGATTGATCATCATCCACAATCCAAACAGGCTTCATATCGACATCCGATTCTTATTGTTTTCCTTCCGTTTTTAAGCGGAAAGGTAATTGCATTTGAAAGTCAGTTGTTCCAGGTTTGCTGGTACAACCGATAAAACCATAATGCTGCTGTATGTAAGTTTGTGCCAAAGTAAGACCCAAACCACTGCCGCCTGCCGTACCTGACACCAAAGGAAAGAAAATTTTGTCCTTGATTTCATCAGGTATGCCAGGCCCGTTATCAATCACATGCAAATCTAATGCCAGTTTGTAACGTTGCTTATTGATAGTGACGTTGCGAACCACTCTGGTACTTAACTCAATCTCGGCATCACCCTGCTCAATCCTACTTATAAGCGCCTGAGCTGCGTTATGTACCACATTCAATACAGCCTGAATCAGTGCTTCCTTGTCCCCCAATAAATCAGGCAGACTGATGTCGTAATTTCTCTTGATTTTTAGACCATTGGGGAATTCAGCAAGCACCAAACTTCTGACTCGCTCGAGTACTTCATGAATATTGAGCAAGTCATCAATATGTGGCTTTCTGTGTGGAGCTAGCAAGCGATCTACCAAACTTTGAAGTCGGTCAGACTCTTTGATGATGACCTGCGTGTATTCATGTAAGGTCTTATCAGGCAACTCATACTCTAAAAGCTGTGCCGCACCCCTAATACCGCCCAAGGGGTTTTTGATCTCATGGGCCAAATTGCGCATCAAGGTTTTATTGGCTTCCACCTGCTGCACCAATCGATCATCCCGCTCACTGCGCAATTGCTGCTCTAAGGGAAACCATTCGATTAAGAGCAAATCAGGATGATTGAGCGCTCCGACCACAACATGGGCATTGATGGGGTCATGATCAGCACGCGACGGCCCTGAGCTCAAAATCAAATCTTGACGTTGAGATTGAACCTCTTGAGTCTTAATGGCCTCAAGCATTTGAAAAAGTTCTGGGTTATGTCCAAATAAATCATGCAGACTCATCCCTTCTAACAATTTACTAGAAAGATCAAGGCTCACTTCTGCAACAGGGTTTGCATAAACCACCATCTGATAGTTGTGATCAACAATCAGAATTGCATTTGGGAACTCATCCCATACGCTGTGCGGAGAAAAAAGGGCAGCTACTGCTGCCCCTTCTTTGCTTGGTTTGCGCAACATACCTGCGCTTTACCTTCTCTAGTCTCTCGATTAGAGTGAGTAGTACATATCGAATTCGACTGGGTGAGCAGCCATACGGAAGCGAGTAACTTCTTCCATCTTCAATTCGATGTACGCATCTAACATTGAGTTTGTGAATACACCGCCACGAGTCAAGAACTCACGGTCTGCATTCAATGCATCCAACGCTTGATCCAAACTGTTACATACTGTTGGGATCTTTGCATCTTCTTCTGGTGGCAAGTCATACAAGTTCTTGTCAGCAGCTTCACCTGGATGAATCTTGTTCTGGATACCATCTAAACCAGCCATCATCAATGCTGAGAAGCACAAGTATGGG
>JBEIOY010000043.1:0-9023 GCA_040377355.1 Burkholderiaceae bacterium
AAATCTAAAACTTGTGCGCCCAGTTGATTGATTTTTTCTAGTACACGACTTTTGGCACTGCCAGTTTGGCCGGTGATCACCATGTAGCTGAATTGTTGAGGCAAGGTATTGAGCTTGGTGACAACTTCTTTGCGGTAGGACTTGTATCCGCCATCCAAGATTTGAGCATTCCAACCAATTTGTCTGAGGATGTGGGTCATTGAGCCGCTGCGTTTACCACCACGCCAACAGTAGATCAAAGGATTCCAATTTTTGGGTTTATCTTTGAATTCAGCTTCAATATAAGCAGCAATTTTTTTTGCAATCAATGCTGCGCCAACTTTCTTGGCGTCAAACGGTGATGTTTGTTTATACATTGTTCCAACGATGACGCGCTCCTCATCTGATAACACAGGGCAGTTGATGGCGCCAGGGATGTGATCATCCGCATATTCCGCAGGCGTGCGCACATCGATGATTTCATCGAAGCTTGAGCGCTCAAGGATGTCGGCGGTGATGGAGGATTTCATGATTTGCAAAGCACATAAGACAATTGAATGGGCTCAATTTTCCCATGGTATTGACCAACATTCTTAAATTATTGATTTATTTACAAAACAAACAGTCTGATGCCAGCAAACAAAAGGCATAGACCGATGATTTGGATGATTGACCAACGTCTTACGAACAAAAGGTAAAGCGAAACCAGGGTGATGCTAATAGAAAGTAATTCAGGATTTTGCGCAAAGCCCTTGGGCCAATAAACATGCATCATGAAGAAGCTACCCAAATGAAGAATCATTCCAACAATTGCTGCTGTGATGAATTTCAAGATTTGATTGAGCTTGTCATATTGCTTGCTCATTTCTACCAGAGGAGCGCCTAGCAGAATGAACATGAACGATGGCAAGAAAGTGAACCATGTTGCCACCAGCGCACCCAGTGCGCCTGCCCAAAAAAGATGTTCAATACCGAGCAATTCTTGTTTAAATGAGCCCAAAAATCCCACGAATGCCACAATCATGATCAAAGGGCCGGGCGTTACTTCACCTAAAGCTAAGCCGTCGAGAATTTGTGTGGATGTGAGCCATTGAAAATACTCAACACTTGCCTGGTAGACATAGGGTAATACTGCGTAAGCACCGCCAAAGGTTAAGAAGGCTGCCTTGGTGAAGAACCATGACATTTCACTGTAAGTATTGCCCCAGCCAAAGACGCTGATGAGTATTGCAAAAGGTATTAGCCAAAGAAGCAATCCGGATAGACCAATTTTAAAAAAGTGATGCTTGCTTAACTTGGTTTGGTTCGTTGCTTCAACTTTAACTCCAGCTTCAACCCTCTTACTTGGCTTTACTTGGGAATAAATAAAACCAGCTATGCCTGCGCCAAGTATCACCAATGGAAAAGGAGGGTTCAATACAAGCAAAGCTATAAAAGTTATCAAACAAACAGCAGTTAACGAATGCGTTGTGAGTGTTTTCTTGCCCATCTTGAAGGCAGCAAAAAAGATGATGGCAATCACTGCTGGTTTGACGGTATCAAATGCAGTGATGAGCCATTTTTGTTCACCAAAAATCAGGTAGGCCCAAGATAGCCCAATGAATAAAAGTAAAGAGGGCAGAATGAATAAAACTCCAGCCATGACGCCGCCCCAAGTGCGATGCATGAGCCAACCTAAGTAGGTGGCTAATTGCTGAGCCTCAGGACCAGGTAAAAGCATGCAGTAATTCAACGCATGAAGAAAGTTTTCTTCAGAAATCCATTTCTTTCTTTCAACCAATTCTTGATGCATGGTGGCAATTTGACCAGCCGGTCCGCCAAAACTGATGAAGCCGAGTTTGAACCAAAACCAAAAGGCTTGGCTTTTGCTGGGAACAGAAATAGGTTGATGCTTGAAAGTTTGATCGGGGGTTAATTGAGATGGATTCATGCTCAATTAACTGGCTAATAAAATGGCGCTTAATTCTGATGGGTGATGGATGATGTGATCGGCACCCCATTCGCTGAAGTGCTCATCACATCCGCAGTACCCATAGGCAGCAGCCACCGTTTTCATGCCAGCTGCTTTACCCGCTTCAATGTCTCTGAGATCATCACCCACATAAATGCAATTGAGTGGGTTCACCGAACAAATTTCAGCCGCTTTCAGGATGGGTGCAGGGTGGGGTTTTGCAAATGGGGTGGTGTCTCCACCGATGATGGCTTGGCTGCGCTTTGCTAAGTTCATCAAGTGCAATAGTGGATGAGTCAGACGCTCAGACTTGTTGGTCACAATGCCCCAAGTGATGGAATGAGACTCGAGGGCATCCAATATTTCTGAAACCCCATCAAACAGTTTGGTGTGAACGCAAATATCTTTCTCATAGTTCGCTAAAAACTCTAGGCGAAGCTCTTCAAATTCAGGATGGTCTTTATCAAAGCCGAATGCGCCAAAAATCAGGCCTCGAGCCCCAGCGGAGGCGCGTGGGCGAAGGACCTCATATGGCAGAGGTGCTAGATTTCTTTTAATGCGCAAAAGATTGGCTGCTGCCACCAAGTCGGGTGCTGTATCAGCCAAAGTCCCATCTAAATCAAAAAAGACCCCTTCATAAATAGGTTTCTTAATTGCATTTGATGGGGACGGGGAATTCACCATTAATTACTTTTCGATGTTGCAATCATGTAGTTAACATCGGTATCGCGACCCAGCGAATAAACTTCTGTGAATGGGTTGTAGGTCATACCCATCAGCTCATTCATTTGTAAATCAGCTTGACGAACAAACTGACTCAGTTCTGAAGGCTTGATAAATTTTTTGTAATCGTGAGTACCTTTTGGTAGCAGGCGAAGTACGTATTCAGCACCAATGATGGCAAATAAATAAGATTTAGGGTTTCGATTCAGGGTGCTGAAGAAAACATGCCCGCCAGGTTTCACCAGGGTCGAGCAAGCTTGAATGATGCTCATTGGGTCTGGCACGTGTTCAAGCATTTCCATGCATGTCACAACATCATATTGACCAGCCTCTCTTTGGGCCAAATCTTCTGCGCTGATCAATTCATAATCAACTGCCACTGAGGTTTCTAGACTGTGAAGTTCAGCGACTTGCAAAGCTTTTTTAGAAAGATCTATACCTTTGGTTTTTGCACCCATTTTGGCCATCGATTCAGCCAAAATCCCTCCGCCGCAACCAACATCCAGAACTCGCTTACCTTCTAGGCCAACGTGCTGATTGATCCAATCCAAGCGGAGAGGGTTGATCGCATGAAGGGGCTTGAATTCGCTCGTGGGATCCCACCAGCGATGAGCTAAAGCGCTGAATTTATCTAATTCGGATTGATCTGCATTCATGACTCTATTCTAATCAAGTGAATAGAAGTTTGTTGAAAGCTCGGGGTGGCAGACCGAATGAGGGGTTATCGAGAAAATTTGGACGTAAAAAAACCCGGCAGAACCGGGTTTTTGAGTAAAACTAAACTAAATTAGTTCTTACGTGTGCCGATTGCTTCGATTTGAACGCGACGGTTCTTAGCACGACCTTCAGCTGTCTTGTTGTCAGCTACTGGCTGTGATTCGCCTTTGCCTTCAACATAAATACGCTTGGCTTCAATACCTTGGCTGACCAAGTGTTTCTTCACCGCTTCAGCGCGACGGATAGATAATTTTTGGTTGTAAGCATCTGTACCGACTGAATCTGTGTGACCAACAGCAACGATCACTTCAAGGGTCAAGCTCTTAACTTTACCAGCCAAGCTGTTCAAGCTTGCTACTGCAGCAGGCTTAAGTACTGATTTATCAAAATCAAACAATGCATCAGCGTTCAAAGTAACTTTTGCAGCGGCCTGTGGAGCAACTTTAGCAGCTGCTGGGGCAGCAATTGCGCCGTCACAACCTGGAGCAGCAGTTGCTGGAGTCCAGTTGGCATTGCGCCAGCAAAGTTCATTTGTACCGTTTTTCCAAACGATGCCTGTGCTGTTTACCCAGTTATCAACCGACTTTTGAGCAAAAGCGCTTGAGCTGATAGCGATACCAGCAATCGCAAGAAGTTGTAGTAGTTTTTTCATTTTTATTCCTCAAATTATCTGTGTGGAGGCCAATCCAAATTGGATACCCCACATTTTAGCACTATAAATCACATAAATAGCAGTCTGTGAGTGATAAAATTACCTGATGGAAATTACACAAAATAACGCCGCCAAAGAGACACTCCCAATATCCCTAGAAGACGAGATGCGTCGGTCCTATTTGGACTATGCCATGAGCGTCATTGTGGGCCGAGCATTGCCCGATGTGAGAGACGGATTAAAGCCCGTTCACCGTCGTGTTTTGTTCGCCATGCATGAACTAAATAACGACTGGAACAGGGCCTACAAGAAGTCTGCTCGTATCGTCGGTGACGTGATCGGTAAGTATCACCCCCATGGCGACTCGGCTGTTTACGACACCATCGTTCGTATGGCGCAGAATTTCTCTTTGCGCTACATGCTCGTGGATGGTCAGGGTAACTTCGGTTCAGTGGACGGCGATAACGCTGCGGCGATGCGTTATACGGAAATTCGTTTGGCGAAGATAGCCCATCAGCTATTAGACGATTTAGATAAAGAAACGGTTGATTTCGGACCAAACTATGACGGTAGTGAAAAAGAGCCATTAATTCTTCCGGCAAAAATACCAAATTTGTTGATCAATGGATCATCAGGTATTGCTGTGGGTATGGCCACCAACATTCCTCCGCATAACTTGGACGAAGTTGTTTCTGCTTGCTTGCATTTGCTCAATCACCCAGAGTGCACGATTGATGATTTGATGGAAATCATCCCAGCTCCCGATTTCCCAACCGCTGGAATCATCTACGGCATTCAAGGTGTTAAAGACGGTTACCGAACTGGTCGTGGTCGTGTGGTCATGCGTGCTAAGACTCACTTTGAGGATATGGAGCGCGGTTCACGTCAATCAATCATCGTTGACGAATTGCCCTATCAGGTCAATAAAAAGACTTTGCTTGAGCGCATTGCTGAGCTCATCACTGAGAAAAAGGTCGAGGGTATTTCAGACATTCGTGATGAATCTGATAAATCCGGTATGCGCGTTGTGATCGAGTTGAAGCGCGGTGAAGTGCCTGAGGTGGTGCTGAACAACTTGTATAAGTACACACAGTTGCAAGACACATTCGGTATGAACATGGTGGCCTTGGTGGATAACCAGCCACGCTTGCTGAACTTGAAGCAAATGTTGGATTGCTTCTTGTCGCACCGCAGAGAAGTGGTGACTCGTCGAACTGTTTTCGAACTTCGCAAAGCGCGTGAGCGTGGTCACGTACTTGAAGGTTTGGCTGTGGCTCTTGCCAATATTGATGAATTCATCAAGATCATCAAGGCAGCCCCAACACCACCGGAAGCCAAACGTGAGTTGTTATTGCAATCTTGGGATTCTGAAGTTGTGCGCGAGATGTTGGCGCGCGCAGAAAAAGATGCTCCTGGCGGCCGCAATTCATTCCGTCCTGAAGATTTAGATCCTGCTGCTGGTATGCAAGCAGATGGTTTATATCGTTTATCAGAAGGTCAGGCTCAAGAGATTCTTCAAATGCGCTTACAGCGCTTAACTGGCCTTGAGCAAGACAAGATTGTTGGTGAGTACAAAGAAGTGATGCTTGAGATTGCTAATTTATTAGACATCTTGGCAAAGCCAGAGCGCATCACCGTCATCATCACAGAAGAGCTTCAAGCGGTTCAAGCTGAGTTTGGCCAAGCAGGCAATGACTCAGGTCGTCGTTCACGCATTGAGATGAATGCGACTGAGTTGTTTACAGAAGATTTGATCACGCCACAAGATTTGGTTGTGACCTTGTCTCATGGTGGTTATATGAAGAGCCAACCTTTGTCCGAGTACCGCGCCCAAAAACGCGGTGGTCGTGGCAAGCAAGCTGCTGCAACCAAAGACGAAGATTGGATTGATACCTTATTCGTTGCCAACACCCATGACACGATTTTGTGTTTCTCAGACCGCGGCCGTATGTATTGGTTGAAGGTATGGGAAGTTCCACAAGGTGGTCGTGCATCACGCGGTAAACCAATTGTGAACATCTTCCCATTGGTCGAAGGTGAAAAAATCACAGTGATTCTTCCAATCAAAGCCTACGAAGATGACAAGTATGTGTTCATGTCAACGCGCAAAGGTGTTGTGAAGAAATCACGTTTGTCAGATTTCTCTAACCCACGTAAAGCCGGGATCATTGCTGTTGACTTGGATGAGGGTGATCATTTGGTAGGCGCTGCGATCACAGATGGCCGTCACGATGTGATGTTGTTCTCTGATGCTGGTAAGGCCGTTCGTTTTGACGAGAACGATGTGCGACCAATGGGTCGAACAGCTCGCGGTGTTCGCGGTATGAACTTGGATGCAACGCATGAAGTGATTGCCATGTTGGTAGCGCCCGCTGAAGTTGAAGGTCAAACAAATGCTGTTGATGAAAATGACGCACCTTTACCGGGCAGCGTTCTAACTGCAACCGCCAATGGTTACGGTAAGCGCACGCCAATCGCAGAGTACACACGACATGGTCGCGGCACTAAGGGCATGATTGCGATTCAAACGAGTGAGCGCAACGGAAAAGTCGTTGCGGCTGTTTTGGTTTCAGAGCAAGATCAAATCATGTTGATCACAACGGGTGGTGTATTAGTTCGTACGCGCGTTGCTGAGATTCGTGAAATGGGTCGTGCCACCCAAGGTGTGACATTGATCAACGTCGATGAGGGCACTCAATTATCAGGTTTGCAGCGAATTGCTGAGAGCGATGATGATGAGGGTGATGATGAATCAACGGATGAAACAATTGATGGCGTAGCGACTCAAGAAGATGAGGGTGGAGAGCCGGAGAATGTTTGATCGCCGCGTTTTTAACTTCGCACCAGGGCCAGCAACGCTTCCTGAAGAAGTTTTAAAACAGGCCGCTGACGAAATGCTCAACTGGAATGGTTTGGGCATGGGCGTGATGGAAGTCAGTCATCGCGGCAAGCCGTTCATGGCTTGTTACGAAGAGACTTTGTCAGACCTTCGCGAGTTAATGAATATTCCTGATAACTACGCTGTATTGTTTTTACAGGGTGGCGCTATCGGCGAGAATGCAGCCATTCCCATGAACTTGATGCCATTGGCTAAAAATGGTCCCAAGGCAGACTTCGTTGTGACGGGCATCTGGGCTGAAAAATCTGTCAAAGAAGCGACCAAATATGGTCAAGTTCACATTGCAGCTTCAAGTGCCAATACCGGCTTTACAAGCATTCCTGATCAAAAAGACTGGCAGTTGTCTGATGATGCTGCTTATGTACAAATTTGTTCTAACGAAACCGTTGGTGGCGTTGAGTTCCAGCATGTGCCTAAAGTAAGCAAGCCATTGGTGGCTGATGTTTCAAGTAATATTTTGTCCAGAGTTTTTGATATCAATGAATTTGGCGTTTTGTTTGGCGGCGCTCAAAAAAATATTGGCCCTGCTGGATTGAGTATTGTGATTGTGCGCAAGGATTTATTGGGCCATGCAATGCCCATCACGCCGATGGTGTGGGATTGGGCAAAGCAGGCTGAAAATGATTCAATGCTCAACACGCCACCAACTTACAGTATTTATTTGGCTGGTTTAGTGTTCAAATGGTTAAAACGCCAAGGTGGTGTTGCCGCCATGGAAAAGCAGAATATTGCAAAATCAAATTTGCTCTACGGTACGATTGATTCAAGCAGTTTTTTTACATCAAAAGTTGATGCAAGCTGCCGCTCGCGCATGAACGTGACTTTTTATTTGAAAGATGAAAAGTTAAATGACGCTTTTTTAGAAGGCGCTGCTAAGCGTGGCTTGATGAACATCAAAGGTCACAAGAGTGTTGGCGGAATGCGCGCCAGTATCTATAACGCTATGCCAATGGCAGGTGTGCAAGCATTGGTTGAGTATATGAAGGAGTTTGAACGTGGCTGCTGATGATAAAGATTTAGCTCCCTTGCGCGCTCGGATTGACTCAATAGACCAGCAACTTTTAGAGTTGCTGGCTGCTCGTGCTGAAGCTGCGCAAGCAGTAGGAAAAATCAAGCACGACGTGAATGCCCCAATTTTTCGTCCAGAGCGTGAGCGTCAAGTGATTGACGGTTTGATTGCAAAAAATAAAAGCCCCTTGGCTGCTGATGGCATCACCTATATTTGGCGAGAAATCATGTCTGCTTGCCGCGCCTTGGAAGCGCCCGTCAGAGTTGCCTATTTAGGACCTGCGGGCACGTTTTCAGAACAGGCTGCGTTTGCTCAGTTTGGGCAGTCCATCAGCAAAGTTCCTTGCTCAAGCATCGATGAAGTATTCCGTGCAGTGGATGCTGGCGCGGCTGATTTTGGCGTTGCGCCTGTTGAAAATTCATCGGAAGGTGCGGTTTCAAGAACATTGGATTTGTTGTTAGACACTGATTTAAAAATCACTGGTGAAGTGGCTTTGGCCATCAAGCATCATTTATTAACCAAATCAGGCACCCTGGACGGCGTGACCCGTGTCATTGCTCACCCTCAAGCTTTGGCTCAATGTCAGCGTTGGTTATCAAGTAATGCGCCTAAATTAGATCGTCAAGCCATGAGCAGTAATGGTGAGGCCGCAAAGCTAGCATCTCAAGATGCAACGGTTGCCGCCATTGCTGGTGATTCGGCACAACAACAGTATGGTTTGCAAGCGGTGCAAAGTCAGATTCAAGATGATCCGCACAACCGCACACGTTTTGTGATCGTGAGCCACGGCTCATGCCAGCCATCAGGTAAAGATCAAACGTCCGTGATTCTTTCTGTGAACAACAAGCCTGGGGCCGTTCATCAGCTATTAGCCCCCATGGCTATACATGGTGTTTCCATGAATCGTCTTGAGTCTCGTCCAGCAAGACGCGGCACTTGGGAATATTTCTTCTACATCGACATGGATGGTCATGCCAATGATCCGAAGGTTGCTGCAGCATTATCTGAGTTGCAAGTTGAGGCAGCGTTTTTCAAAAACCTAGGGTCATACCCACGCAGTCATTAATTACGAAAGATTGATCATGGCGAACGA
>JBEIOY010000076.1:0-6701 GCA_040377355.1 Burkholderiaceae bacterium
AAATTCTTGCTGCTGAGGATCCAAGTGATCTTTTAACTTCAACTGAATTCTTTCGGCAGACAATTGAATGGGCGTTAAAGGATTCTTGATTTCATGAGCCAAGCGTCTTGCCACATCGCCCCAAGCAATCGAACGCTGAGCCGTGATCACTTCTGAAATATCATCAAACACCACAATGAATAGACCGCTTGGCAAATGAGTTCCACGAACCAACAGAGTAATGCCATGATCATGCTGCGAGTCTATGTGAGTTGATGCATCCAAAATAATTTGTTTTTGCCAGTGGTCGCTTGGGTCATTGCTAGAAATCTCATGGGCACTGAATGCATCCTTGATTGCCAATTCAAACTCTTGTAAGCGCGGAATGCCACCCAAGCTTTTACCAATGAGCTGGTCTAGCGGGGTTCCAAAAATTCTCGCAGCGCCCGCATTCGAAATCACCAATTTGAATTCAGCATCTAGAACACAAACGCCAGCGGTTAAATTAGATAAAACACTTTCTGAAAATGTTTTTGAATCTTCTAGCAAATTTCTTGCTTCTAACAACTGCCTGGTCATCACATTGAATTGCTTGGTCAATAATCCAAGCTCATCCCCTGTGTTTAATTCTGGTTTAGGAGAAAGATCCCCCTCTGCAACTGCCTTGGTGCCTTTGAGCAACATGATCAACGGCGTGGCTAGCTGACGGCCCAACAACAAAGCCAAGGCCATTGCAATGAACAGCGCTAAAAACAAAGTGATCGTTAGGGTGCCGATATACATCTTTCGCAAACCCGAACGACCAAGCGCTTTCTCTTGATACTCGATATACGCACTTTGAACAGCCAAAGCATTATTACTGAGGCTTTCTGGCATATTTTTAACTAGCAACAAATACCTATCTTCTGACTGAGATCGTAAATTAAATCCACTCAAACCGCCCCCAGAAACATTGTCAATTGGTATTAACAATTTAATTGTGTAAGTCTTTTTTGAAAGATCGACGTTTGGCTCATCAATCTGCGCAAAATGCCCCAATGACTTTGCTTGTTGCAGCTTGTCAGCCTGAGACATCTCAGAGACGGCAGAATTTAAACTCAAGCCTGCGCTGGCCACAACCTTGGAGCCCAATCCAAACAAAGTAATTTCTTCAAGACTGTTTTGATCGCGCTGTCTTGACAGCAATAATGTTAGAGCTCCCTCGCCTGAGGCGCGCGAAGTTGCTTGGATTTGATTCGCAATCTCTCGGCCCTTGCTCAATAAATCAGTGCGTGAAATATCAATTGATGTTCTACCCAATTGCAGGCCGGCTTCCAGGGCGCGCTCAACCTTAACGTCAAACCATGACTCAATGCTGCGTGACACAAATTGCAAAGAAACGCCATAAAGAATCGCGCCCGGCAAAACCCCCACCAAAGCAAAAAACATCGCCAACTTTGCAATCAATCTTGAGCCAAAATACTTGTGGCGCAAGCGCATGACTAAATTAAAAACCAGGGCAACAATCACAAGCAAAAATAAAACGCCGATCAATACATTAGCGGCATATAGCAAAGCAAAATACTGATCAAAGAAAGATGTGTTGGCAGACGCAAAGGCTAATAGCAACAATAAAATCAGCGCTAAAAATACTACAACGCCAATTAAAAAGGGCTTGGCCAATAATCTCATCATGGCTGAATCCCAAGTATTTGTGGGGCTGGCTGTGCTTTTGGTGTGAACTCAAAACGGTGCCAATCACTTTGCAAATTCCAAGACTTAGAGTTGATAGCATTCACCTGAAAAGGCTTTGCCAATTGGTTGGTGTCTAAGCGCATTCGGACGGCCGCTTGATATGGTCGGTTTAATTCAACCGCAGTCGAATCAATCACCGCCCAGCTCTCAGTCGTTTTTACCGCAGCCAATGCTTGCTTTAATGTCGCGGCTGTCAAGCTGAAAGTACCCAGCGTCACACGATATTGATTGGTCAGCGCTTGATAAGATATTTTAGAAACTCGTTGGACATCTACTATCTTGTTGTCCAACCAATACCATCTTTTTTTAGTTAATTGAAACTCGGTCACAAAATGAAGTGTCACCCCCTTATTAACCAATTGCTCAAGTGCGGGGCTGAGCTCTAATTGAACATCTGCATTCAAAGCCCATGATTTTTCGAGCGGGGTCAAACTAACATTACTGAAGCTAATGTCATTGGCGTGCGCAATGCTGACCGTTGCGGTCAACAAGCAAATCTTAACAATCCAATTCAATAGTTGGCGCATGCTTATTGTTAATTTGAAGTTTTCATTTTTCAAAAAGCGCATAAAAAAATCCATCGTGCTGCTTTGATGGCAAAAGCTGTCCAGGGGCTTTCAATCTGACTGCATCTGGCATGGCATTCAGCCACCACTTAGCTTGCAGCTCCCCCTCATCTGGAAATACTGAGCAAGTGACATATAGTAACTTACCGCCCGGCTTTAACAAGCCCCAAAGGGCTGTGAGGATTTTTCGTTGTGCCACTTGCAGATTCTTGATGTCGCCCTCTTGGCGCAAATAAGTGATGTCGGGATGTCGTCGCACAATTCCTGAGGCAGAGCACGGCACGTCCGCCACAATCGCATCGTACAGTTCGCCACCAAACCATTCCTTTGGGGCTGATGCATCGCCAATGATGATGTGACCACCGTTAAGCTTTAAACGGTCAAAGTTTTCTTCGATCCTTTTTGCTCTCAATGAATCAATCTCTAGGGCATCTAAGTGAATATCGTACTTTTCTAAAAAATGCGCGGCTTTACCGCCAGGTGCTGCGCATGCATCAAGCACTCTTTGTCCTGGCTTGAGCTGAAGTAATTCGGCTGCCACCTGTGCGCCCGCATCCTGAACTGAGCAAGCTCCATCAAAAAATCCAGGGATCTGCGAGACAGGTATTGGATTTTTTAGTTCGATCGCACTTGATAGCTTTTGCCCACCAACTTCATCAATCAATTGATACTCAATGCCGCCTTTATTTAATTCATCTAAGTATTTTTGAACGCCCGCCTCATCCTTAAACAATCGATGATTTAAGCGCAGTGTTAATGGCGGCCTTTCCTTGGATGCGGCAAGAATATTTAAATGCTGCTCGGGGTAGGCGTACTTTAACTTTCTTGTCCACCATTCTGGATAAGAAGGATGTTGCTCTTCAGGTATTTCCTGATAAAGCTTTTCATTTCTGAGAGCTCTGCGCAGCACGGCATTGATCAATCCTCTGGCAAAACCAAGGTTGCTGTCCAAGCTGGTCGCATTCACTGCTTCATTCACCAATGTATGTGTGGCATACATTGGCTCGGCATTTTTTTCTGGCAACAAAGCAATCGCCGCCCACAGCAAATAAAGAGTTAAGCCGGGCGGAGTTTTTTGAACATATTGATTTAAAACCTCCTGGGCCCAAAATCCTCTTCTAAGTGCTTGAAAAGAAATGCTCTGAACGGCGGGTCTTAGGTCTGGTGATACACCCTGAAGAGCGAGAGTCAGTGAGGCCCCGTTTTGAACGTCCTGCAATACCTTGGCTGATGCAAACAGTGCTTTTGAAAGGCTGACGCCTTGTTGCTTGATATCAGCCAGGGTAGGTTCCAGTTCTTGCCATTTGCATCAAACGAGCAACGCGCTCTTCTGTTGGTGGGTGGGTTGAAAACAAACCCGCCAAACCTCCGCCGGCAAGCGGGCTCATGATCATCATTTGCGCAGTTTCAGGATGTCTTTCAACAGCGTCAAAATGTCGGCCGCTGGCAACTTGATGAATCTTGTCTAATGCCATGGCAAGAGCCTCTGGATCATTGCAAATTTCTGCGCCCCCTCGATCAGCCTCGTATTCTCGGGCACGAGAAATCGCCATCTGAATTAAGCTGGCTGCCAAAGGCGCCAAGATTGCCACCAAGATGCTGGCGATAGGGTTGCCTGGGCGACCATCAGAGCTTCTGCCGCCAAAAAACATAGCAAAGTTTGCGAGCGCAGATAATGCGCCAGCCATTGTGGCTGAAATAGTTGAAATCAAAATATCGCGATTCTTGATGTGCGCTAACTCATGAGCCATCACCCCGCGGATTTCTCTCTCAGACAACACCCTCAAGATTCCAGTGGTTGCAGCAACCGCAGAGTGCTGAGGATTGCGTCCAGTCGCAAAGGCATTTGGCGAGTCTTCTTCAATCAAATAAACCTTTGGCATCGGCAACTCGGCTTTTTGGGCAAGCTCACGAACCATTCGATAAAAATGAGGTGCCGTCACTTCATCAACCTCTTTGGCATTCATCATCTTCAAGACCATTTTGTCTGAAAACCAATAGCTAAAGAAGTTCATGCCAAAAGCCAAAAGCAAGGCCATCAACATCCCCTGCTCGCCGCCAATCATTCCGCCCACCACGACAAATAGACCTGTGATGCCGGCCATTAATACGGCTGTCTTGAACCAATTAAACATCTTTAAAACCCTTCTTGAAAACAGATTTAGAAATTCTAAAATTAATACACTTCACTAGCATACCCCGTCTTAATTGTTGATTATCGCTTGGGGTTGTTAATTCAGCACTTGGCCAGGCTTCCAGCCCAATGTCTGAGCAAGCTGTGACGCTGACGTTTTTTTGCCGCCAGCTCTTTGTAATTCAGTCAATAAAAGGCTGCCTTTTTCACAAGCCAGCTGCACGCCATCCTGAGCGATGTTAATGATCTTTCCTGGTTCGCCTTGCAACTGATCGTCGATCAGCGAACTGTGCCAAACTTTGATAACAGATTCTCCGTCAAACAAGGTTGCTCCAGGAAAAGGGTTGAATGCCCTGATTTTTAAATCTATTGCTTTGGCATCTTTCTGCCAATCAATCTTTGCTTCATCCTTCATGATCTTGTGGGCGTACGTAATGCCCTCAAGCGCCTGCGGTGCAGATTTCAAGTGTCCCTCTTGTGCAAACCGATTCAAAGTTTCCACAATCATCACGGCGCCCATCTTTGCCAGCGCGTCATGGAGTGTTGCAGTTGTTTCATTCGCACTAATCGGCATCTTGTTCATTGCAATCACGGCACCGGTATCTAAACCCAAATCCATTTGCATGATCGCAATTCCGGTCTCAAGATCTCCGGCTTCAATGGCCCTATGAATCGGAGCGGCACCTCGCCAGCGCGGCAATAAAGAAGCGTGAATATTTAAGCAACCAGCGCGGCCCTCTTGCTCTGCAATATCAAAGACCTCTTGGGGCAGAATCAAGCCATAAGCAGCCACCACCATCACATCAAAGTCTAAATTTTGTAAACGAATTAAAGCTTCTCGCGCTTCATCGCCATGGGGGCCGTTTACTTTGAGTGAAGTCGGCTGCATCACTGGAATATTTTTTTCTAAGGCAAGCAGCTTGACTGGGCTGGCCTGAAGCTGAAGTCCGCGCCCCGCGGGCCTATCGGGCTGCGTCATCACCATGACCAATTCATGCCCAGCATGGGCAATTGCCTCCAGGGCAATTCTTGCAAATTCAGGAGTTCCTGCAAAAACAACCTTCAACATCAGAGGGCGCCTACTTTTGTTTTCTTTTTAAGTTTGCCAGCAATCCTCATGCGCTTTAATGATGACAAGTATTCAACAAACACCTTGCCCTTGAGGTGGTCCATTTCATGCTGGATACAAACAGCCAACAATCCATCGGCATGTATTTCAAATGATTTTCCATCTAAATTTAATGCGCGAACTTTTACCTCGGAAGGGCGCAAGACCTCATCATAAAAATCTGGCACAGACAAACATCCCTCTTGCCAAACCTTTTTTTCATCACTGCTCCAAATAATTTCCGGATTAATGAATGCCTGTAGCTGGTCTCTCTCATCAGATAGATCAATCACGATCACCTGTTGATGAACGTTCACTTGAGTAGCTGCCAATCCAATGCCGGGGGCTTCGTACATGGTTTGAGCCATGTCAGCCACCAATTGACGGACAGCATCATTCACCGCCACAACTGGTTTTGCAACCGTGTGTAAGCGGGGATCGGGATAACAAAGAATAGGTAGTGCAGCCATTTCAGAATATTCTTACAAATTAGTTCATGATTATCTGATAGTTCAATCAATCTTAATTCATAGACTTCGTGTCTATGAGCTCAATTATCGTCGTTAAACAATCGCACCCCTATTATCCAAGCAGATTGCTGGATTTGCCTGATGCCCCTCAAGAAATTTACTGCCTAGGAAATCTTGAGGCATTAAAAATACCCAGTCTTGGTATTGTTGGGTCTCGACAGGCATCCAAAGAAGGTGTGGCAACGGCCTCTTATTTTGCAAGCGCTGCGGTTGATCAAGGACTGCTCGTCATCTCTGGGTTGGCTGAAGGGGTCGACTCAGCGGCCCACTTAGGGGCCCTGCAGGCCAGGCCACTGCTATCGACCATAGCCGTTTGCGGCACCGGCCTAGATCGGTGCTACCCCCGCAAAAATCAGTCCTTATTCAAATCAATCGCCCGCCAAGGCTTGTTGATCTCTGAATATCCCCCGGGCTCAACCATCAAGCCCCACTTTTTTAGACAAAGAAATAGGCTGATTGCCGCACTTTCACTGGGGATATTGGTGGTTGAGGCAGCCATTCGCTCAGGCTCTCTGACAACTGCAAAATATGCCAATGATTTAGGGCGCGAGGTGTTTGCTGTTCCAAACTCAATCCATCAACCTCAATCGATGGGGTGTCACCAGCTCATCAAGGAGGGTGCGAAGCTGGCGGGACGGCCTGAGGATATA
>JBEIOY010000181.1:0-2800 GCA_040377355.1 Burkholderiaceae bacterium
ATTCGCTGGAACTTCTTTTTCATGAAATGCCATGGTCTACCCCTTACGCTTTCTTGTCTTCACCAATGATCAACTTTGTATCGCTCACGTACATGTGTGGCGGCACTTCTAAGTTGTCCGGTGCAGGTTTGTTCTTGAACACGCGTCCTGCCAAGTCAAAGGTTGAACCGTGGCATGGGCACAAGAAACCACCTGTCCAGTTATCTGGCAATGATGGCTGGGCGCCTGTTTCAAATTTAGTGATTGGTGAACAACCCAAGTGCGAACAAATACCAACCGCAACCAAATACTCTGGCTTGATTGAACGGTGTTGATTTTGTGCATAGGCAGGTGTCAAATCTTTTGGATTGCGCTCTGATTTTGGATCTGCCAAATCGCCTTCAAGTTTGGCCAAAGATGCCAACATTTCTGGTGTGCGACGCACCACCCACACTGGCTTACCGCGCCACTCGACTGTGCGCATTTCACCTGGCTGCATTCCGGTAATGTCCATTTCAACTGGAGCGCCCGCTGCTTTGGCTCTCTCTGATGGAGCAAATGTACTCACCAAAGGAAGCGCTACTGCTGCCGTGCCAACCCCACCCGCAACTGATGTTGCAATAAGCCATTTACGACGGCTCTTGTCCATGCTTTGTTCACTCATTACTGAATTTCCTCTAGAAATGCATATTTTTGACGTCAACTTCAGATTATAGCGAATCCGCCCCCTCGATTTAAACCCCGTTGGATCAAAAAGACGGCAAAAAGAAAGAAAAATTCATTCACTTACAAAGATGTAAGCTTGGAGTGGGCTCAAACTGGATTCGGAATATCAACAAACTGGTGGTTAAGCTTGTATTTCTGCGCCACAAACTCTCCAAGCGCTCCAATGCCGTAGCGCTCAGTCGCATGGTGACCCGCAGCAATGTAAGCTACGCCCGATTCTTGAGCCGCATGGAAAGTCTGCTCAGAAACCTCCCCACTGATGTAAGCGTCCACTTTCATTGCAATAGCCTGATTGATATACCCCTGAGCACCACCCGTGCACCAAGCAATGCGTTTGATGGGTTTATTCAAATCACCAATCACCAGAGGATCTCGGCCCAGACGCCCCGATATACTTCTGGCCAACTGACCCAGGGTCTTTTGAGAGGCCTCAGGGCGCCCTTCCCAGATCAAACCATCCATAACTGAGGAAGAACTCAAAAAAGCTCTCTCAGGCCCTTTTAATGGCCTCCACCCCATCACTTTGGCCAATTGGGCGTTATTACCCAATACGGGGTGCACATCCAAAGGCAAGTGAAATGCAAATAAATTGATCTCATGGTCCATGAGTAACTTCAAGCGACTGTGTAATTGACCAATGACCCGAGCATCGTCATTTTTCCAAAACCACCCATGGTGAACCATGATGGCATCCGCTTTCAATGCAATCGCCTCTTCAATCAACGCGATGCTGGCCGTCACGCCACTGATCAAGGTTTTGATGATGGGTTTTCCTTGAACCTGCAAACCGTTGGGACAGTAATCCTTGATGCGAGCCACCTGCAAATGATCATCCAAATACACAGATAACTCATCTCGACTGACCGAATGAGTGAATTTAGCTTTTTGAGTTTTCAAAGTTGCATTGCTTGGCTGAATTTTTTTACTCATGGTCTTTTTTGATTCTCTTAATTATTTTCTCGTCTTCAATGTAAATAGATTAACCTAACAACATGATGAGATCTCTTTGGTTACTCTTTGCTCAAATAGTCACAGGTCTGTTGGCCATTCTATTTATTTTGGGCACATTCAAGCCCCAATGGCTAGATGGTAGTCCTTTTAAAGGGTTTGGTGATTCAATCTCAACCATCACACTCAAAGAATCAACCATTGACCCCAGCACACCTAACCCAGGGTCACATCATGATGCGGTCAAAAGCTCCAGCCCTGCAGTGGTCAACATTTTTATCAGCAAAAATAATTCTAATAAAAAATCTAAATCAAAAGCACTGCCGCCACAACATCCGCAAATACCTAATTCAGAGGACTTCAATCCCAACTTAGGCTCAGGTGTGATTGTCAGCGCAGAAGGTTTGATCCTCACCAATGAACACGTCATCGAAGGAGCTGATGAAATTGAAGTGTTTTTGGCCGATGGCAGAAAAGCCACAGCCACTCTGATTGGTAGCGATCCAGATACAGACTTAGCAGTTCTTCGAGTTCAGATCCCCAATCTGCCCAAACCCATCACCTTCGGAAAAATAGAATCCGTCAAGGTGGGTGATGTGGTTCTTGCGATTGGCAATCCTTTTGGTGTTGGTCAAACCGTCACTTCCGGAATTGTTTCCGCATTAGGCAGAGATCATTTAGGCATCAACACCTTTGAAAACTTTATTCAAACAGATGCTGCGATCAACCCGGGCAACTCAGGTGGTGCATTGGTCGACACCCGAGGACATCTGATTGGTATCAACACAGCCATCTACTCACGAAGTGGTGGCTCAATGGGTATTGGCTTTGCTATCCCCGTTAACACTGCCAAAGAGGTGATGGAATCCATCATCAAAAACGGCAGCGTTGTCAGAGGTTGGATTGGGGTAGAACCCATGAACATCTCCGCAGAGATGGCAGATACACTCAAAATCACCACCGAAGGTGTGTTGATCAATGGCACCCTCAAAGGTGGGCCGGCTGATAAGGCAGGTATTCAGCCGGGGGATGTTTTAAAAACGATCAACAACAAAGCAGTCAACAACATCACCCAGTTACTCAAACAGATTTCAGAAGTACCTCCAGGCGACAAAATCAAAGCCACGATCAATCGCAAAGGTAAAAA
>JBEIOY010000044.1:0-9012 GCA_040377355.1 Burkholderiaceae bacterium
ACGTGATAAGCCTCAGCAAAAGCATCATGCGCCACCTTCCAATTGCAGTCTAGGTATGTGTAATAGCTAAAACATTTTGTTAATTTGTCATATGGGAAGTTGCTCAAATGTTTTCCCATATCGCCCAAATACTCTTTCAGTGGCGTTACTTCTGGTGACGGATCTAAATTAACAAAAATAAATCCTTCCCATGTATCTGTGTGTACTTTTGTTAAATCATTTTCTTCGCGGGTAAAACATGGTGAAAACTTTTCTTCTTCAGGTACATTGACCAAAGCACCTTCCGCGTTATAAACCCATCCATGGAAACGACAAGTAACCACAGCAGCTTTGCTTTTTCCAAATGTTTCTTCTCCTGATTCAACCACTACTTTATTACCGCGGTGGGAACAAGCATTGTGAAACCCGCGAATCTTTTGATCCTTACCGCGTATCAAAATAACTGAAGTTTTTGCAAAACCCAACTTCTTAACTTTGTAATCGCCTACGTTAGCTATTTCTTCAACACGGCCAACTTTTAGCCATGTTTTCATGAAAACTTTTTCACGTTCAATTTCATAAAATTCAGGTGAGATACAAGATTCAACTGGTACTGGACCTGTTCCTAATTCTGGGTATTTTTTTGCCCACTTTAATTCTGCTGGTGCGTTCATCATTTTCCTTTCAACGAAAAAAACTACTTCAAAATTTATCTGTTAAAAATTCTATTAATTTGGTAAGCCATATTGCTCACGAACCAATTGACCAATGCCTAATTTGTCAATAATTGACATCGGGCACATAAAAGTCACCCGAACCACTCCCGGTAAACGACTGATCTCAATCGACCCTGCAATCGTTGCGCGATTTAAAATTTCATCTCGAGGAATACCTGTTATCTTCGCGGCACGATCGATGCCCACATAGGTTGCCTCATTCAACGTCCTGCCACTACCAATGAAAGTAATTGGTGCATTGACCTCAACCTGCTTTTGACCATATTTTTTTGCTAAAGCTTGTACTGCCTTCAACTGGTCTGCATTCATGGGTCTGGCCATTGGCGGCAAATCATCTAAACGCTGCAATAAAATGGGGCCATCTAACTCTAACTTTTTGATCACACTGACTTCCAGCTCTACTTCACCCGATACATCAGTGGCATGACCAGCAATTTCGCCGTTACCTTGTTGAGCATGCATATCCCCCATATAAACGCCAGCGCCAGGAACCTTCACTGGACAAATCAATATGGCGCCCTCGCGTACTGAATTGGTATCCATATGACCATCTGTTTTGTGCTTATTTAACTCTTCTTGTGACATCGCATATTTATGCGGAGCATCTACCAAGAATGAGCCAAAGTCACCCGCGTTATGAGAGTCAGGCAAGTCTCTTGATGGGGTCGTGCCTATATTTCCAAGAAACGGTTGCATGTGTGCAGCCAAACCCGAAATATCCGAACGCGCCAAAGACAAAATCGAATGCTGTTCTGAATTATCTGGAATTAATGCATGTAATTTTGGTGATTCTGCCAAGCGATTGGCAACCTCTTGATCAACCGTTAATGAAACTTGATTGACCTCATCTAAAACAATCACATAACCATTTGAAAATTTAAATGCATTGACTTCTGCACCGCAGTTATCGCAATGCACTGCATCATCACCAATGCCCTCAATATGGCTTGCTGGACTGACCGTGCCACAACTATTACAGAGCTTGGCCACAAAGGGATCTCCAACATACCGACCCTCGACAAACTCCATGACTCCTGAAGATGTCGCCAAAGAAGTCACACGCATATGTTTGATTTTGATCGCTACGGCATCGCCAATCTCTGCACCCTCAACAGCAACAGGTTGTGACACTTCGTGGCCACCCTGAAACTTAGGTGTGATCATCGGGCCCCAGCAACCTGGCGGCGTTCCCGCTTTGATGACGCCACCGCTCTTGACCGGCCCAAGCATCTCATTGCTTGGACCTAGAATTCCGCGTGTATATGTGTTCACATTCACAAAAGACACGGCACTTTTACTTAGAACACTCATTTGTGACCCCCACCGTAAAAAAGGTATTTCTGGGTAAAAAACCCAATTACATACATATTAGGTGCAAGTTCTAGAAAAAACAATGTAAATTACATTGTATTTTTACCTATTGACAAAAAAATTCAAATAGACCTTTTTTCTGTTTTTTTGAAATAAGCATAAAAAAGGCTAGTTACGTGAGTAGCGAGCCTTTTTAATATCTTGAAAAAAATCGGGTCTAGCCCCTGGTTGTCATAACCCTTGCTGATTGGTCATACATCCCCACAAATAGCCCCATCACTTTGGTGGCAACTTTTACAGACTCTTTAAATTGCTCCATTTCTTTCATCGGCTCAACAATCAACTCCTGGCGCAATTTCACAAAAGCATCCACCACCACTCTACCTTCAGCTGACACCCGATAATTGGTGCCGCGGGCAGATTTATCGTTTGCTTTTTCAATCAATCCTGTTTTTAAGAGTTTTCGAACGCTGTATTGAATATTGGCCAAATCATCACGATTCATAAATCGACTGATATCAGAGAGACTCTTGGGGCGATCTAAAGTGCCAATAATGTGCAAAATGATGTTGTCTTGACCATTAAAAGAGCTATCCCCAATGGTGGTGACCAAACCCATTAGATTATGGCGATCAAATGCCTGCGCGAGACAAATCAAAGTATGCTCAAACTCTGCCAAAAAACGCTCAGACTCCGTATGGGCCAGGTGCCAATGATCTAATTCGGTCGGTTCACTAAGCTCTATTTTTTGTTTTTTCATATTCACAATCTAGTTAAATACCTATAAAAATTATTACATTATTTTATATCGCTTAACTAAACTATCTGTCACGTAAATAAAGTCAGCTGGATCAATCGGTGCAAACCATTGCTTGAAACGAGTCATGGTCGACAAAGGCAAACTCATATCCATCAATAGCTCATCCATTTGATGGATCGAAAATGGCACGATATTGGTACCTTTGGCATGTTTACCACCGGTACGTTTTTTCATCCAAGCTAACTTTTCAGTAATTTGTTGATTTTGAGCGTCACGGCTTGGCAGTTGTAATTGACCGCCTAACAAATCAGCCAACCACATACCAGCAACCTCGCAGTTAAGCTGGCTAAAGAAGGAAGAGTTATATCCGACAAAGGCCAGTCTTGGAACTTCAACAGGCACGATATTGCGATATAAACGGAAATCACCTTCTTCATTGGTGATTCTTCGTTGTAAAGATTCATTCAAGAAAGGAACGCTTTGTATCCAACCCGTTCCACAAATGATAATGTCAGCGTTTAATTTTTCACCTGTGCTGAGATGCGCTATTTTCTTTCCATCAACAAGCTCTAAGCGCTCAATACTGGTTTTCTTAAACTGAATTTTGCCACTAACAATATTTTCATAAAAACCTTCCGTTACCAAGCTAATGCTGCTTGTTGCGATTGTTTCCAGTGAACCGCCCGGATGCATCCCCAGTTCACGCAACTTGCATTGTTTGGTAACAATCCATTGAACTGTATTCATCATGCTATTGCGGATTGGCTTACCAGCACTGTGTAAAAACTTTTCAAAACCTTTGACGCGAATGTATTTAAATAAACCTTCGCCGCCACGGGTTAAAAACAAATGTTTGTAATTCAGTACATTCATTAAATGTTTGGGAACTTTCCACATGAGATGGCGTGCAATCACAGACATGCTCTTGGCTGTTCCCACCAATGCTTGAGCGACATCGCATGATGATTTTCCATAACCGATCACCAAAACATCTTTGTCTTTGGCATCATTTAAATTGGTAAATTCACTGGTATGGCAAAGACGGCCTCCAGCAGCCATAAATTCGGTAGCTCCAGGATAATCAGGAATCATCGGCTTTGAAAAAATACCGTTACAAATCACTAAATAATCAAAATATTGTGTATTGCTTGCATTTGTTTTCACATCACGCGTAACAATCGTCCAAATATTTTTATCTTCATCAAGATCTGCTGAAGTCACTTCTGTATTGAGTTTTAAATATGGCACTAAATTAAAATGCTTAGCGTAAGCCTCTAAATACTCTTGTACTTGTTGGCCAGTTGGCCACTCTGGGTAATGGTCTGGATAAGGAAAGTCTGATAAACAGTAAGTTGACTTGACGTTCTGAGTTGTTAAGCCTGGGTAACGACGTGAAGCGCTCCACACACCACCTACATCAGCCTCTTTATCAAAAACAGTGACTTGATGCCCAAATGTTTTCAAGATTTTCGCTGCGCTTAATCCGCCAAAACCTGCACCAATAATCGCAATATTCATTTTCATAGATGTCTTAATTTTTAAATGCCGGAATAATCAAGCCATTAACTTAGGAATTGCTGGTTCATATGATTCAGGGCCCATAGCCGAGTAACCACCATCAACCGCATAATCAGCGCCAGTCACAAAACTAGCGTGATCTGAGCACAAGAACAACACCACTTGGGCCACCTCATCAGGATCGCCAACGCGACGCAACATGTGAAATGGTGCGGCAACTCTGTCAGTTTTGGTGCGATCCCCGCCCGATAACTGATTCATGATGGCTGACCATGTCCAGCCTGGAGATACGCTATTGACCCGAATATGATCTGGCGCCAAATCCATCGCCATATTTCTAGTTAATTGCGCTAAGGCCGCTTTACTGGTTGGGTATAGCCAGCGCCCAGTTTGGGCAACTGATGATGAAATACTTGTGAAGTTCACAACAGCGCCGCCACCTGATTTTTTCATCCAAGGTAAAGCAGCTTTCACAAGCATGGCAGCGCTGATTAAATTCACATTCATTGAAGTTAACCAATCGCTGCGAGAGGCATTGATGCCATCATCAACATAAACACAAGCGGCATTCACGACAAAATCAATTCGCCCAAATTTTTTAGCAGATTCAGCAACGCATGACTCTAGCTGTGCATCGTCCGAGATATCTGTTTGACTAAACCAAGCGCTTTTACCGCAAGCGTCGGCGATTGCCTGCCCTCGCTCTGCATCGATATCCGCAATAGTCACTGTTGCACCTGCTTTTACAAATGCCTCTACCAAACCAGCGCCGATCAAGGTTGAACCACCCGTCACAATTGCATGTTTACCACTCAAACCTTTAAACATAAATCCTCCAAAATGGATAAGCTGTTTCAATCGATGTTATGCATGACCTACCGCCGTCAAACCCCATAAAAAGAGGGTTCAATAGAGATTATTTGTTTTGACAAGGCAATATTAGGGCTAATTTTAAAAAAATACAATGTAAATAACATTGTATTTTTACCAATTGACAAATTTAACTAAAGCTGAGTTTTAACCAAGGAAAGGCTCTCAAAAAGTAAAAAGGTGGGGTTATTTCTAACCCCACCTTAAGATCATTCTGATTAATCAGTTACTTAAACAGATTCTTCGAACTGAATGCCGCGCTCTTTGGCCATGGTCATTGCTGTATCAAGAATCATGTCTTCTTGACCGCCAATCATCTTCTTACGACCCAGTTCCACCAAAATATCTCTGGCTGGCACACCAAAACGCTTACTTGCGCGCTCAGCATGCAACAAGAAAGTTGAGTAAACACCAGCGAAACCCAATGTCAATGATGAACGATCAACACGAACCATGTGATCCATCATTGGCGTGATCAGTTCTTCAGCAATATCCATCAACTTAAAGAGATCGCATCCCGTTTCAATGCCCATGCGCTCACATACGGCAGCAAACACTTCTAATGGTGTGTTACCAGCACCAGCCCCTAAACCTGCAATCGAGCCGTCAATACGAGTGGCGCCCTCTTCAATGGCTGCAATAGAGTTAGCAATGCCCATGCCCAAATTGTGATGACCGTGAAAACCAATTTCTGTTTCTGGCTTTAATACTTGACGCAAAGCATGAACGCGCGCCTTCACCTCATTGGGCAACATATAACCAGCAGAATCGGTGATATAGACAGTTTGAGCACCGTATGACTCCATCAACTTGCCCTGCTGCGCTAAACCTTCAACACTATTCAAATGCGCCATCATCAAAAAGCCTGTTGTATCCATTCCGAGCTTGCGTGCATAAGCAATGTGCTGTGGTGATGTATCAGCTTCAGTGCAGTGGGTCGCAATGTGAACGCTGCGTGCACCACAATCATAAGCCGACTGCAACTCTCTCATGGTGCCCAAACCAGGAATTAGCAAAACTGATATCTTTGCTTTCTTCATTTTGGATGCCACTGAAGTGATGTACTCTTCATTGGTATGTAAAGCAAAACCATGTTGTAAAGAATTACCGCCTAAGCCTGCGCCATGAGTTACCTGAATATATGGCACACCCGCATCATCCATGGCTGTAGCAGCCTCTATCATTTGATCCACAGAAATTTGCTCACGCTTGGCATGCATGCCATCACGCAAACACATGTCATGAAGAATAACTTTTTTACCTTTGAGGTGATTGTTATCAAACATGATTAAGCCTCCACTGTATTGGTTGGTTTTGTTGCTTTTAAAGTCACCTTGCCAGACATAATGTTCTGCGCAAATAACTCAGCCGTTCTTGTGGCGGCTGCTGTCATGATGTCTAAGTTGCCAGCATACTTCGGTAAGTAATCACCCAAGCCAGCCACTTCCATAAATACGGATACTTTTTTACCGTCAAAAACTGGGCCGTTAACCAATTTATAACCAGGCACATATTTTTGAACTTCTTCAATCATGCGCAAAATAGATGCTTTGATTTCATCTTTTTTAGGCTCATCTTCTGTTAAACAATAAATCGTATTACGCATGATCATTGGAGGATCAGCTGGATTAATGATCGCCAAAGCTTTGCCTTTTAGTGAGCCGCCTACCTTACAGACCGCATCAGATGTTGTGTAAGTGAATTCATCTAAGTTAGCGCGTGTTCCAGGGCCAATTGATTTAGATGCCAAACTTGCCACAATCTCAGCATAAGGAACTGCTTGCACACGTGACACGGCATGCACGATAGGAATCGTCGCCTGACCGGCGCATGAAATCATGTTCACATTCATTTCACCGCTGGCAGCATGTTCCTCAATATTCACTGTTGGGCAACACAAAGGACCAATCGCTGCAGGCGTTAAGTCAATCATCAACACACCCAATTCATTTAACTTGCGTGAGTTCTCGGCATGCACATAAGCCGAGGTTGCATCAAACGCAATCTGAATGCCGTCACTCAAAACGTGTGGCAACAAACCATCCACGCCTTCAGCCGTTGTTTTAAGACCCATATCGCGAGCTCTTGCCAAACCTTCAGATTCAGGGTCAATACCCACCATCCAAACTGGTTCTAAAAACTCACTGCGCTTGAGCTTGTAAATAAGGTCTGTACCAATATTCCCAGATCCTATTAATGCACATTTAATCTTTGCCATCTTCTTTATCCTTTGTAGACCAACCATAGAGTGAAACTTTAGACTGTATTGCTCATGTTTTATGTCACTTAAGCGACAAATGTCATCGATACATTTCCCAAATGCTGAAATTCTGCTGTAATTTCATCCCCTGCTTGAACTGGGATTGCTTCGGTAATGCCACCACTCATGACAAAACTACCGGCCGGCAACATTTCATCTTGTTCAGCCAAAATGTTGACCAACATCGCAATCGCTTCCGCTGGATGCCCCAAAACAGCAGAAGATTCACCGGAGGCAATGACTTCACCGTTCTTCTTCATCACCACACCCACCTTGGTAAGATCAAGATCCAAGGGATTTAACTTCACTTGACCTCTTACATATCTTGCAGAAGAGCCGTTATCAGCGACCACGCTGGCCAGGTCAAACTTGAACCCAGAAAATCTAGAGTCAATGATTTCAACGGCTGGTAAAACATAATCAGTGGCATCCAACACATCTTGTAATGTGCAAGCAGGGCCTTGAAGATCTTTCTTGGTCACAAACGCCACTTCACATTCAACGCGCGGATGAACCATCTCAGAAGTTTTAATGCCAACATTCTCTGTGCGGGCCATCTTATCGGTTAAAAAACCAATCGATGGAACATGCACACCCATTTGCTCCATCTTTGCTCGAGAGGTTAAGCCCGCTTTCCAGCCTGCCAACTGATGACCTTTAGCCAAATAACGTTTTCTTAATTCCGCTTGCACCGCATAACCATCGTCAATCGTCATGCTTGGATAATCATCGGTCAATTTATGGATCGCACAAGCGCCCTCTTGGGCAGCCTCAACACGATCGCACAACAACCGAATATCCTCTTGTTTGATCGTTAGCTTTAAAGCCATTTTTATTCTTTCTAAAGTTATTACTTAATCAGTAAATAGTTCATCAAAGCTTGATACAAATATTGCGCGTTTCTGTGTAGAACTCAAGCGAGTGAACGCCACCCTCACGACCAATACCGGATTGCTTAGACCCGCCGAAAGCCGTTCTCAAATCTCTCAAAAACCAACTATTTACCCATGTAATGCCCACATTAATCTTGGCAGCGACTGTGTGCGCTCTAGCTAAGTTCGTTGTCCAAATAGTGGTTGATAAACCATATTGAGTGTCATTGGCTAACTTGATCACTTCTTCATCCGTATCAAATGGGCGAATATGGCAGCATGGTCCAAAGATCTCTTCTTGCACCACTGATGCTGTTTCTGGAAGATCTGTCCAGATGGTTGGCTCAATCCAGTGGCCATCTTTTAAATCGTCTGGCATATTGGGTACGCCGCCACCCGTGACAACGGTAGCGCCCTCATCAACAGCTTTCTTGTAGTAAGCCATCACTTTTTGTTTGTGTTCAGCAGAAATCAATGGGCCGTAATCTGAACCATGATCTTCTGGACGACCATATTTAACAGCTTCAGCTTTAGCCTTAAGCGCAGCTACAAATTCATCAAAAATTGGACGTTCAACATAAACGCGCTCAGTGCCTAAGCAAACTTGTCCAGAATTCAAAAACACTGAACGGAAAATTCCGTTCACTGCTTCATCAAAGTTTGCATCGGCAAAAACCACGCCCGCATTCTTGCCACCCAACTCAA
>JBEIOY010000220.1:0-1894 GCA_040377355.1 Burkholderiaceae bacterium
TCAGCAAGGATTCGAGCCGCAACAGAAATATCACTTTCAACAACTTCAATATTGGCCGGTGCTGTGAAGGATCTGATAATTGGTAAAAAGGCAGCGGTTGCTAAATATGGGGCTTCATCTGTCAACGTATAGATGATGGTTGATTTGTCCTTACTCATTCTTCTTTGTCCTCTTTTTATTGATGTACGTCTGATACTCAAGCGTTTCACAAATTCGAGACTCATTTTAATCGCCTAACCTTTGATTATCCTTACCTAATTAAGCTAAGTAAAACCCCGCACCCTTATTTTTAATGAAAATAGACTTCCCAAATAGGTAAAAGCCCTGAAAAACAGGGCTTTTAGAGGGGATTAAGGCCTTTTTTGTCCTAGGTCAAACTGGGGTAATCTGTGTAACCTTTTTCAGTACCACCGTAAAAAGTTGAGCGATCGTAAGGGTTTAATGCCGCATTTTGGGCAAAACGCTCAAGCAGATCAGGATTAGAGATGTACAGTCTGCCAAAAGCCACCGCATCTGCTTCACCTGATGACACTGCTGCTTCTGCGCTGTCTCGATCGTAACCGCCAGCCATGATGACTTTGCCCTTAAAAACCTTTTTGAATAACTCTGAGGTGCTTGGAACATCTTTGACGACTTGATCACTCCCGCCTGCGCCAGTTGAGCGTGGTTCAATTAAATGCAAATAGGCCAGGTTCAAAGGGTTTAACTGCTCAATCACATGAGTGAACAAACCAACCGGATCTTTGTCTGACATGTCATTGAATGCGCCATAAGGTGAAAGGCGCACGCCCACACGATCGCCACCCCATACCTGAATTACTTCATCAAGCACTTCTAGTAACAAGCGTGTTCTATTGACAAAGCTGCCACCATATTGATCTTGGCGTTGATTGCTTGAATCTTGTAAAAACTGATCCAACAAGTAACCGTTGGCCGCATGAATCTCAACACCATCAAAACCAGCTTGCTTGGCCATATTTGCGGCATGGCGATAGGCTTGAAGCAGGGCGGGGATTTCAGAGACAGCTAATTCGCGTGGGGTTTCGTAATCAGCCAACTGCCAAGAGGCTGTGTATACCTGACCTGTTGGAGCAATCGCAGACGGCGCAACTGGCAAGCCATCTTCAGGATGCAATGAAGAATGAGAAATTCTGCCCACATGCCACAACTGCATCACAATTTTTCCGTTCTTGGCATGCACGGCTGCGGTGATTTTTTGCCAAGCCTTCATTTGATCTTCGCTGTAAATACCGGGAGTTCCCGGATAACCTTTACCCAAAGGGCAAATCTGTGAAGCTTCTGTGATGATCAAGCCAGCACTGGCTCTTTGGCTGTAATAAGTAGCTGCTAAATCACTGGACACGTCACCAGCCACGGCCCGCATACGGGTCAAAGGTGCCATTACCAGGCAATTTTGAAGGGCAATCGCCCCGAGGCTTATAGGTTTTAATAAATTCATATCTCTTTTCTTTGTGGATTGATTGAGCGAACTCTATTTTAAGAGTTTTTAGTAGCCTGTATGCAAAAATATTGAAAAAAACATTATTTAACAATTAGTTAGGAAGCCTGAAATAAAAAAAGGCCTCAAAAGACTTGTCTAATATTTATAGAGCTTTTATTACTTTTGTAAGTTCTTTACCATATAATTTGCATACAAAAATAAAGTTCATATCCGTAGGGACAATACATCAATGAAAAATAAAGATTTGCAAGACATCTATTTCAGGTTTTTGAACTTGGTTCGCTCCATTGAAGAGCTACCAAGCTTTCCTAAGTTAGACGCCACAGAAACTCAGCTTCTAAATAAAGTGGCAACACATTGGAAAAGTGGCGAACGTCTTTTAGTCAGTGATGCGATTGCGATGCGTGAGATTGGGTCTCCTGCAACTTTGCA
>JBEIOY010000223.1:0-1779 GCA_040377355.1 Burkholderiaceae bacterium
AACAGTTCCAGTTGGTGAGGACATTGGATTCTTACCAGGAACTGAAGAAGAAAAAATGCAGCCATGGATGGGCGCTTTTGATGACAATTTAGAAGTGCTTCATCGCAACGAAGATGGCGCTGGCGAATGGGGTCGCGCTGCCACACAAGAGTTGATCCGCTCCAGAATCAAAGTGAAAAGTATGAACTTCATGCGGGGTCGCACATTTGTGAGTAAGTTTTTAATCATTGATGAAGCGCAGAATTTAACCCCCAAACAAATGAAAACCTTGGTAACTCGTGCGGGTCCTGGAACCAAAATTGTTTGCTTGGGTAACATCGCTCAGATTGATACACCTTACCTCACGGAAGGCTCATCTGGTCTGACTTATGTGGTTGATCGCTTCAAGGGTTGGCGTCACAGCGGTCACGTCACCCTGGCCCGTGGCGAGCGTTCACGTCTTGCGGATCATGCAGCAGACGCTCTTTAATCAACCATGGCTTAAGAAGGCGAGGAAGTTCTCGCCTTCTTTTTCATTGCGCTTTGATAAAAGCAAAAGGGCCTTATTGATCTTGGGTAGCTGCAGCATCTTGACGGCTTGCGCGAGCTTGCCGAGATTTTCATCACTGCCTGATTTTGACAAAGAAGTCAGTGCTGGGCTAGAAGATATTTCGATTGCAGCGATTGGTTTGGTTGGTATTCCCTACCGCTATGGTGGCAACACCCCTAAAAGTGGTTTTGATTGCAGCGGCTTGATTGGCTATGTTTACAAGAATGCTGCCAATAAACAAATGCCTCGCACCACTGATGAGATTGGCAAAGTTGGCCAATCCCTAGGCAATTCAACTCCCGCTCCAGGCGACTTGGTTTTTTTTAACACCCAAGGCGGTCCACATTCACATGTTGGTATTTATGTAGGTAAAGGTCGATTCGTACATGCTCCCTCTCAGGGTGGTACTGTACGCCTAGAGAAAATCACATCACCCTATTGGTCGAATCGATACACCGAGGCCAGACGCGTCATGCAAAAATAATTAGAAAGGCTCGTATCCGCCAGAGGATTGGCCTTGACCCAATGCCAAGTTATCAAACTTGGTAAATTGACCCTGCCAACTGAGTTTCACGGTACCAATTGGGCCATTACGCTGCTTGGCGCAAATGATCTCAGCAATACCCTTATCAGTTGTCGTATCTGCGTGATAAACCTCATCACGATAAATAAACAAAATCACGTCGGCATCTTGCTCAATAGCACCAGAGTCGCGCAAATCAGACATGATTGGGCGTTTATTAGGGCGTTGCTCTAAGCCACGATTTAACTGAGATAAAGCAATCACTGGGCATTGCAGCTCTTTGGCCAATGACTTTAAAGATCTAGAAATTTCTGAAATTTCGGTAGCGCGATTTTCAGTGCTACCACCGCCACTGTTACCACTCATCAGCTGCAAATAATCGACCACAATCAAACCCAAGGTGCCGCACTTACGCGCAATGCGTCTAGCTCGGGCACGAAGCTCAAGACTACTCAATGCACCCGTTTCGTCAATCATGATGCTGGCTTCATTCAAACGAGAAATAGCTTCAGTGATCTTAGGCCACTCATCTTCAGATAGCTTACCCGTCCTCATGCGAGACTGATCGATGCGCCCAACAGATCCCAGGATGCGAGAGGCTAATTGAGAGGCGCCCATCTCCATAGAGAAAATCAAAACAGGCAAACCTTCCTTGAGGGCAACGTTCTCAGCAATATTGACTGCAAGACTTGTTTTACCCATTGATGGACGACCGGCCACAATGATC
>JBEIOY010000118.1:0-4566 GCA_040377355.1 Burkholderiaceae bacterium
AAACCACAGGTTTGGCGCTGGTAAACAAACTATCTTCAGTGCTGCCCATCATTGAGCGCCAAGCTGTATCACGGCGCCAAGTTGGCAAGCTGCGTTTGGCAGATATCTGTATGATCTTTTCACCCAGAAGTGCAAGGCCTGGAATCTTATTCCTTAAGTTCAGCATAAATGCTAAACCAGGGATGGCTGCAATGTGATGAGAGTAGCGTGGCAAATGAGCAATCAAGCGATCTCTGAGAGTCCAGCCATGAGATTGTTTGTAATGACTTAAATACTCAATCTTCATTTTTGCCATATCAACGCCCGTAGGGCATTCGCGCCTGCATCCTTTACAACTGACACATAAATCAAAAGCTTCTTTGACTTCTTCGGACAAGAAGGCATCTTTACCCAATTGATTGGATAGGGCTAGGCGCAATGTATTGGCGCGACCTCTGGTCAGATGTTTCTCATCACGCGTCACTCGATAACTTGGGCACATCGTGCCCGCATCAAATTTGCGACAGTGACCATTGTTGTTACACATCTCTACTGCTTTTGCAAAGCCACCGCTCGGGTCACCACCTGTTCCTGGCGCTGTTGTTTCTTCAGTCACCGGATCATTTTGTACATCCCAGCTTGACCAATCTAAGGAGGTCTTGAGTGGAATCACGCGATAGGTTTGAGGAAATCTGAACAAAGATTCATCATCCATTTTTGGAGGATTGATGATCTTGCCTGGATTAAATAAATTATTTGGGTCAAAGGCGTGCTTGATCTCACCCAGCGCTTCCGTTAACTTGGGGCCAAATTGCCACTGGATCCACTCACCACGACAGATGCCGTCACCATGCTCGCCACTGAAAGCGCCTTTGTAGCGCTTGACCAATGCGGCAGCTTCTTCAGCAATGGCACGCATTTTCTGTGCACCACCACGGCGCATGTCTAGTATCGGGCGAACGTGCAGGGTGCCTACAGATGCGTGGGCATACCAAGTGCCGCGCGAACCATACTTTGAAAATACTTCTGTGAGATCTTGGGTGTACTCAGCCAAACTCTCTAAAGGAACGGCGCAGTCTTCAATGAAGCTCACTGGCTTACCATCACCCTTTAAGCTCATCATGATGTTCAAGCCAGCCTTGCGAACTTCCCATAAATTCTTTTGAGACTCAGGGTTAATCATTTCTACTACGCAGCCAGGGTGACCTAAGTCAGCCATCAAACTCACCAACTCTTTAACCTTTTTTTCAAGCGGCGCCAACTCTTCACCAGAAAACTCGACCAACAAAATGGCCTGAGGTGTTTTACCTGCCACATCAATCAAAGCCGTTTCAATCACTGATTTAAAAGCAGGATTGCCACGTGATAAATCAATCATGGTGCGATCGACCAATTCAACGGCAGATGGTTTTAATTTAACAATGTGCTGCGCACTGTCCATCGCTTCGAAGAAGCTGGTGAAATTAACAACCCCCAGGGTTTTGTGTTTTGGTAATGGAGACAGTGCGAGGCGCAATTGTTTGTAATAAGCCAAACTTCCTTCACTGCCGACCAATAGGTGTGCCAAGTTGACTTGACCGTCTTGCGTATACGGACGCTCACTTTGATTGTTGAATATATCTAAGTTGTAACCCGCAACCCTGCGCATTACTTTAGGCCACTTCGCTTCAATCTCTGCTTGATGCTGGTGTGCCAATGATTGAACAAATTGTCCGAGCTCCAAAGCTTTACCGGTGGCATTTTTCATTAAGCCAAATGAAGCTTCTTGACCATCGGCTAACCAAGCATCAACGCCTAAAACATTGTGAACCATATTGCCATAGGCAATTGATCGACTGCCACAAGAATTGTTACCGGCCATGCCGCCAATCGTTGCTTGCGCAGCGGTCGAGACATCGACCGGATACCAAACTTGATGTTTTTTGAGGGCTGCGTTCAAGTGGTCTAGCACAAGGCCTGGCTGGACATCTACATAGCCTTGCT
The DNA here is from genome assembly GCA_040377355.1 of Burkholderiaceae bacterium. GTDB lineage: Bacteria > Pseudomonadota > Gammaproteobacteria > Burkholderiales > Burkholderiaceae > Polynucleobacter. The sequence goes on from JBEIOY010000118.1 coordinate 1,963, forward strand.
CAAGATTGACATCTAAAATATTTCTGAAATATTTGGTGTTATCAATCACCAATGCAGGACCCGTTGTCTGGCCGCATTGACTGGTGCCGCCACCGCGAGGTAATACCGGCACACCAAGATCAGCAGCTATTTGTATGGCCGCAACAATGTCTTCTGCAGTTTTTGGCACAAAGACTGCCACTGGCATGGTTTGGTAAATTGATGCATCGGTGGCATAGCGCCCACGACTGACCATGTCTGCCATCACCTCACCAGATGTTTCAGCTTCAAGCCGTTTGGCTAAAAACTGGGCGTCAATAATGACCTCTTGGTAGGCGAGTGGCTTGTTCATGCTTTGACTGATTGGGATAAGTTTTCTGAATCCATCAACTGAATCACCACATCACGTTTATTCATCACGTGATTCATCATGACTCGTCTCATGCGCACACTGTCTCGCGCTTTGAGCGCATCAATCATTTCTTGGTGCTCGCCCACAGCTTTTCCCCATTTCACTTCGTCCTGGTTTGAGCGAAAGCGCAACGCTTCAATGCGAGCATTGACTTGTATGAATAGCTGACTCAAAACAGGATTGGCTGCCGCCTGATTGATGGCATTGTGTATTTTTAAATTCAGTTTGTAATAGCTCGATAAGTCACGGCGAGCATAAAAAGCCATCATTTCATAATGCATGGCCTCTAATTCCGAGAGGGCAGCATCTGTGATGTTTTGAGCTGCCAACTCCCCAGAGTAACCCTCAAGATTGGCAATCACATCAAATGTGTTGATCACATCCTCTTTGCTTAATTGAACGGCAATCGCTCCTCGATTGGCGATCAATTCAACCAAACCATCGGCCGCTAAGCGCCTGATGGCCTCTCGAATGGGTGTGCGCGAAACATTCAGTTGCTCGGCTAGTTCGCGTTCGTTCAATTTGCTGCCTGGGGCAATCGCACCCTCAACCAATAAGCTGCGTAGCTTCTGGAAAGTAATTTCGTGCAAATTTTGCGAATTTAACTGAATAATGGAAGCCATTAAAAAAACCTATTTTTGTATACACATTTAATATAACCGATAGAGATTTTAAAAAGAAGTGCAAAAAACCCATTATTTACCTAGTATTTACCACTATAGGGAAAGTCATGAGATAGATTTTTTGCATACAAAAATGCAAATTATCAAAAAATGACTTACACTTTCTCAACGACAAACAATAAAACCGAGTGAGACCAACCATGTTAAAACTTGATAATCATTCATCTGGACGCCACTTTTTACACATTCCAGGCCCAAGCCCTGCGCCGGCACGTGTTTTGAGAGCGATCAGTTTCCAAACCATCGACCACCGTGGTCCTGAGTTTGGTCAGTTGGGCCTGAAATTGTTGGCTGACATGCAAAAGATTTTCAAGACCAAGCACCCTGTCATCATCTACCCGTCATCTGGAACAGGTGCTTGGGAAGCTGCCTTGGTCAATACTTTGTCCGCTGGTGATCTCGTGTTGATGTACGAAACCGGCCAATTTGCTACTTTGTGGCAAAAGCTGGCCGATCGTTTAGGTATCAAAACAGAATTCTTGGGTAAGCCAGGCACAGAAGGTTGGCGCTATGGTGTCGATGCAGCCATGATTGAAGAGCGTTTAAAGGCTGATACATCACACCAAATTAAAGCGGTGTGCGTGGTTCATAACGAAACATCGACAGGTGTGACTTCAAACATTGCAGCCGTCAGAAAAGCCATGGATGCCGCCAAGCATCCTGCTTTGTTGATGGTTGATACGATTTCAGGTTTGGCATCAGCTGATTACCGCCATGATGAGTGGGGTGTTGATGTGACAGTGAGTGGCTCACAAAAAGGTTTGATGTTGCCACCAGGTTTGGGATTCAACGCTTTATCACCTAAAGCCTTGGAAGCAAACAAAACAGCTAAATTGCCAAAAGCATTTTGGGCATGGGACGAAATTCTAGAATCGAATAAAACTGGCTACTGGCCAACCACACCATCAACTAACTTGATGTACGGTTTGCATGAGGCTTTGGACATGATTTTGACTGAAGGTCTTGATAATGTATTTGCACGCCATCAGCGTTTGGCCAAAGCATGTCGTGCAGCCGTTGATGCATGGGGCCTAGAGGTTCAGTGTAAGGACCCAGCAGTTTATTCACCAGTATTGACTGGTGTGGTGACGCCTGAAGGTGTGGATGCTGACAAATTAAGAAAATTGATTCATGAAAGGTACAACCTTTCATTGGGCACAGGTCTTGGCAAAGTCAAAGGCAAGATGTTCCGTGTTGGCCACTTGGGTGACTGCAATGAGTTGGCCTTGTTGGGCGCATTGAGTGGTTGCGAAATGGGTATGAAAGCATTTGGTATCAAGTTAAAAGGTAGTGGAGTTGTGGCAGCACAAGACTTATTGCTTTAAAAGACTGGGGATGGAGGAGACATGAAACAAAAACCATACCTCACCAAAGCAGACGTTGATGTGTTGTTGCAAGCAGCGAATGATTTTGCAGATAAAAACCAATTCACTGTTTCCATTGCTGTTGTGGATGATGGTGGTCATCTATTAGGCTTCACCAGAAGAGATGACTGTCCTGCAGTCTCAGCTTCGATCGCTCAAGAAAAAG
>JBEIOY010000129.1:0-4015 GCA_040377355.1 Burkholderiaceae bacterium
CAAAATACCGACAGCTAAAACAGCTCCCGGTACGGCATAACCCAAACTGACCATGCGATTAACGATTTGCTGCAACCCACCTTTGGCCAGTCTTGCGCTGTAGGCCAACCAAACCGCAATGGCAACAGCACAAATCGCCGTGAGAGTCGACAGAGTGATGGTATTGACCAACCAATTCCAATAACGTTCATTCAAACTTTCGCCACTTGAAATAGCCAAATACGCCATGATGATGACGGGCAAAATAAAACCAAATAACAAAGGCAACAAGCAAGCCAAGCTCGCCCAAAAAGCTTTTTTTCCTTGTAGTCGCCAAGGTTTAATTTGTCTAAAGCGCTGACCTGAAGTAGCAAAACGCATTTTTCGACGGCTGGCGTGCTCTAAAAGGAGCAATAAAAAAATGATGCCCAACAATGCTGCAGATAATTGCAACGCAGCCATCCGATCACCCATGCTCAACCAAGCTCTATAGATGCCCGTGGTCATGGTTTGCACACCGAAATAAGACATGGCACCGTAATCTGCCACAGCCTCCATCAATGCCAAAGCTACGCCCGCCATCGTGGCTGGTCTTGCCATGGGTAAAGCGACTTGCCAAAATGCTCCCCAAGGCCCCGCACCCAGTGTTCGCGCTGCCTCAATTAAACGTGGGCTGCGCTCTAAAAAAGCCGTGCGGCATAAAAGGTAAACGTATGGGTACAAAGCCAGACTCAATACACAAATCGCGCCCCATAAAGATCTTGGTTCAGGGAACCAAGGCAAGCGATCAACGCCCAACAAATCTCGCAAGAGTGTTTGAATAGGTCCTGAGAATTGAAAGAAATCGGTATAGGCATAAGCCATCACATACGTTGGCATGGCCAAGGGCAAGATCAACGCCCATTCAAACAGCCGCTTACCAGGAAACTCACAAGTAGCCACCAACCATGCAGTGATGATGCCCATGCTGGCCACTCCAACCGTCACCCCTAAAGCCAACAGCAAGGTGGTCCATGCATACCCTGGCAATACGGTATTTATGAGGTGCCAAAGCACGCCAGAGCTGCCGGACTGAGGGTTCAGAAGTGCGGCAAAAATCCCCAATATTGGCAAAGCCAATACCAAAGATAGGAGTATGGGTGTTATTCGTGGTCGCAAGATGGGATAATTATAAGAATGATTATCGATACGCAACCAATTCATTTAAATATTGAGGCCATTGATGTGGGTTATCCAGGTGACAAATCTGGTAACTGGAACCATGTCGTTCAAGGCTTGAGCATGCATTTAGACCATGGCAAGATCGGCTGTTTGCTAGGGCCTTCAGGGTGTGGGAAATCAACTGTTTTGCGTGCAATTTGTGGTTTTGAGCCGATCCAAAATGGCACCATCACCCTTGATAAGCAAATTGTTAGCTCAAAAGACTTCTCAATCGCCCCAGAAAAAAGACGTGTTGGCGTGGTGTTCCAAGACTATGCTTTATTCCCACATTTAACCAATGCTCAGAACGTGGCTTTTGGTTTAAGAGAATTAAGTCAAAAAGAAGCTTTGCATAAGGCTGAAGAATGGCTCGAGCGCGTGGGTCTTAATAATATTGGGAATCGCTATCCGCACGAACTCTCAGGCGGCCAACAGCAACGTGTGGCCTTGGCGCGCGCCATGGCACCAGAACCAGAATTACTACTCTTAGATGAGCCGTTTTCAAACTTGGATGTGGATTTGCGTGAGCGCCTAGCTGGCGAGGTCAGAGATATTTTGAAGGCCAATGGCACAACTGCTTTACTGGTCACACATGATCAATTTGAAGCATTTGCCATTGCTGATGATGTAGGCGTGATGGTGGATGGTCGTTTGGTGCAATGGGACAGTGCTTACAACCTCTATCACCGTCCTGCTACTCGCTTTGTGGCTGACTTTGTGGGTTATGGTGTGTTTGTTCCAGGCCTCACCAAACCAGGCCCATCAGTGGAAATTGAGTTAGGCTTGCTACCACTGCCTCAATCAAGTTACGGCTTGCCCAATCAAGCGGTCGATGTTCTTTTGCGAGCCGACGATATTATTCATGATGATGACAGCCCTCTTCAGGCCGAAGTCATCACCAAAGCTTTCCGTGGCGGAGACTTTTTATACACGGTTGCACTTAACTCTGGCCAACAATTGCTGACCATGGTGCCCAGTCACCACAATCACGCGATTGGTGAAAAAATCGGCATCAAATTAGTGGCCGATCACGTGGTTATTTTTAGCAAGTAGTAGAATTCTGATATGCAGCAATATCTAGATCTCATGAGCCATGTTTTGGCCAAAGGCACCCACAAATCAGACCGCACTGGTACGGGCACTGTTTCAGTGTTCGGTCATCAAATGCGTTTTGATTTACAAGAGGGCTTTCCGGTTGTCACCACCAAAAAGTTACACCTCAAATCAATCATCATTGAACTGCTTTGGTTCTTGCAAGGCAGCACCAATAACAATTGGTTAAAAGAACGTGGCGTGAGTATTTGGGATGAGTGGGCCAAAGAAGATGGTGAACTGGGTCCAATTTATGGTTATCAGTGGCGCTCATGGCCAGCCCCGAATGGTGGGCATGTTGATCAAATCAGTCAGTTGATGGATCAGATTAAAAATAATCCTGATTCGCGTCGTTTAATTGTTTCGGCTTGGAACGTTGCTGAAATACCTCGCATGGCTTTACCACCCTGCCACGCTTTCTTTCAGTTTTATGTGGCTGATGGCAAACTCTCTTGCCAACTTTATCAGCGCAGCGCTGATATTTTCTTGGGTGTACCTTTTAATATTGCAAGCTATGCTCTGTTGACTCATATGATTGCTCAGCAAGCAGGCTTAACGCCTGGTGAGTTTATCTGGACGGGCGGCGATTGCCACTTGTACTCTAATCACATGGAGCAAGTGAATCTTCAGTTATCGCGTCAACCATTGCCTTTGCCCAAACTAAATATTCGACGCAAGCCTGCATCGATATTCGATTACGAATACGAAGACTTTGAACTCGTTGGTTATCAGCACCACGATCCGATCAAAGCTCCCGTAGCCATTTAATCAAAGGATTGCTGTGGAATTAGCCATCATTGTTGCTCGCGCTAAAAATGGCGTGATCGGTGTGAATAACACACTACCTTGGCATTTACCAGAAGATCTCAAACATTTTAAAAATACCACCTTGGGTTGCCCCATCATCATGGGTCGCAACACTTGGGTATCTTTGGGCCGCCCACTGCCTGGCAGACGCAACATCGTCGTGAGCCGCAATCCAGAATTTAAAGCTGAAGGTGCAGAAACCTTCACCTCATTAGAGGATGCGATTGATGCGTGCTCTGGCGTTGAAAAAGCTTTCATCATTGGTGGCGCACAAATTTACGATGAAGCTTTGATGTATGTCGATAAGCTCATCATCACCGAAGTAGATATCGAGATTGATGGCGACGCATTTTTCCCCGATGTCGACGACATGCTATGGGAAGAAGTTTCAAGAGAAGAGCACAGCAATGGCACCTTGGCTTACGCCTTTGTGACTTATATCAGTAAGCTCTAAGCAACTCACTCAAGTAGACAGTCAGCTTAGCGACCACCCACCGTCATATTTTCAATCAGTATTGAGCCAGTCTCTTTGGTGCCGCGTACCAATGTGTCTGCGCCAATGGCCACGATTTGCTTGAACATCTCTTTTAGATTGCCAGCAATGGTGATCTCTTCAACGGGATGAACAATCACACCATTCTCAACCCAATATCCAAATGCGCCGCGTGAATAATCACCGTTCACATAGTTAACGCCTTGCCCCATCAAATCAGTGACCAATAAACCAGTGCCCATTTTTTTCAACATGGCCGGCAAGTCATCGGATGATTTTGTTAGGCGGCTTTTGAATTGCAATTGATGAGAGCCTCCAGCATTGCCAGTGCTTTGCATGCCCAACTTTCTGGCAGAGTAAGTGGATAAGAAATATCCCTGCACAACACCTGCATCAATCACTTTGCGCGAACGTGTTCTCACGCCTTCCTCATCAAATGGTGCG
>JBEIOY010000183.1:0-2734 GCA_040377355.1 Burkholderiaceae bacterium
CGCATCAAGCCAGAGACACGCAAGCGCTTAGGTCTTTGAATCTTAAAACATAAAAAGCGGCTACTGAAGGTTGAAGGTGGCCGCTTTTTAAATGGAGTTTTTGATGAAACACGTGATTTTAGGAAATGGCCCAGCGGGTGTGATTGCGGCAGAAACCATTCGCCAACATCAACCGAACGATGAAATTATTTTATTGGGTGCCGAGCCAGAGCCCCCGTACTCAAGAATGGCCATCCCTTATTTGTTGGTAGGTGACATCAAAGAAGAGGGTACGCATCTCAGAAAAACTAAATCATATTTTAAAAATTTGAATATTCAAGAAATACATGGCTGCGCTCAACATGTGAACGGCGCTAAAAAAGAAGTGACTTTGGCAGACGGTAAAAAGCTTGGCTTTGATCGTCTCTTGATTGCCACAGGATCTCATCCAGTGAAGCCAGAGATTGTCGGCATGAATTTGCCCGGAGTTCATTCTTGTTGGACGCTAGAAGATGCTCGCGCTATTTTGCAGTTGGCAAAACCAGGTGCCAGAGTTTTGCAAATGGGCGCTGGATTCATTGGCTGCATTATTTTGGAAGCACTGGCTAGTCGCGGAGTGAATTTGACCGTTGTTGAAATGGGTAATCGCATGGTTCCTCGAATGATGACTGAAGGGGCCGGCGCCATGATCAAAGAGTGGGTGGAGTCCAAAGGGGTGGCTGTGCACACAGATACAAGAGTCGAAGCCATTGCATTGAGCAGTGGGTCCATTTCTTCATTTTCTGCATCTAAGGCATCACCATTGAAGGTCACGCTTTCTAATGGCACTGTCATTGAAGTTGATTTGGTTATTTCTGCCACAGGTGTCAAACCAAACATTGAGTTCTTGAAAGATTCCGATATTGAAATGAACAAAGGGGTCTTGGTTGATCAGCAGATGCAAACATCTGTTTCTGGCATTTATGCTGCCGGAGATGTGACTGAGAGTGTGGACTTTTCAACAGGGCAGCGCATTGTGAATGCGATTCAGCCTAATGCTGCTGAGCAAGCCAAGATTGCTGGCGCAAACATGGCTGGAGCAAAAGCGGAAAGTCAGGGGGCATTACAGATCAACGTCTTGGATACCTTGGGTTTGATTTCATCGTCATTTGGTCAATGGTGGGGCATCGAAGGTCAAGACCATGTGGAGTTAAAAGATACTAAAAACTTCAAATACATGCGTTTAGAGTTTCATGATGATGTGTTGATTGGTGCCACCAGTTGTGGTTTGACTGAACACGTGGGCGCACTGAGAGGTTTGATTCAAACGCGCACTCCTTTAGGTGCTTGGAAAGAGCAGTTGATGAAAGATCCAAGCAAAATCATGCAAGCTTATTTGGCGAAAGCTCAAGCAAGAGCTGAGTGGATGAGTTAAATTGTTTGAATGAAAATCACATTCAAACTTTTTGCCACCTTATCTGATTATTTGCCACCGCAGAAGCAGGGCAACATTGTTGAGTTAGATGTCCTTAAAGACAGCACGATTGCCGACCTGGTGAAGCAGTTCAATCTGCCGATTCAATTGGTTCATCTTGTTTTGGTGAATGGCAAGTACATCAAACCAGAAGATCGCAATACCCACCTTCTCATTGAGAATGACGTGTTAGCTATTTGGCCTCCAGTGGCCGGAGGTTGATTTAATAAACGCTTGCGATGTCTGAAAATAATTCTGCTGGTAATTCCGCGATACTTCTTTTAATGATGGGTTGCACCAAGGATGAGTTCATTACCTGGTTGCCAGCAGCCAGCAATTTTCGAAATTTTCAAATTGATGAGGATGACTCTACAACCACCATTCATTTTCCATCAGATGCTTTTTTAATTGAGCTCACACCCAAAGAAAGTCGGAAGATTGCGCTTTTAGAGATACCTGTTTTAGAGGTGTTGTTTAAGTTTGAGAAAACATGGGGCACAGAACTGATCGATCAATTCATGGCTCGTTTTAAGCAATACACCCAGAGGGGTGGTGGTTAACTTGGCTCTCGGTTATGCTCAACTCAACTCAGCTGAGCTCCAGTAAATTTACTGCGCTTACTTATTTTTTTTCGGTCCTGGCCTCTTGCCTACTTGTATTTCTAGTTCTAGATTTTTACCTTTGCGATTAATCGCTGCTTTGATTTTGTCACCTGGCGGCACTTCTGATATTTGCTTGAGCAATTGAGTGATGTTGTTGACTGGTTTGTTGTTGATTGTTTTTAAAACATCACCCGGCTGAATACCTGCCTTATCAGCCGGCCCACCTTTGAGGGTGCCATTGATCAACACACCTTCGGTGGTGATTTTGAGTGTATCTGCCACCTCTGCGGAGATGTTCATGGGTTCTACCCCAATCCAACCTCTGACAACGCTGCCGTTTTTGATAATGGATTCCATCACCTCTTTGGCAGTGTTAACGGGGATAGCAAAGCCAATACCCATTGAGCCACCACTTCGTGAGTAGATGGCTGTGTTGATACCGATCAGATGTCCTCGGGTGTCGACCAATGCACCACCTGAGTTGCCCGGGTTGATCGCAGCATCTGTTTGAATAAAGTTTTCAAAGGTGTTGATGCCTAAATGATCTCTGCCTAATGCAGAAACAATACCGGAGGTGACGGTTTGACCAACACCAAAAGGATTGCCAATCGCAAGAACCACATCACCCACCTTGACGGATTCTATTTTTCCGAAGGTGATGGGTTTGGGCAGATTGGCGATCTGTACTCGGAGAACCGCG
>JBEIOY010000194.1:0-2536 GCA_040377355.1 Burkholderiaceae bacterium
ACTGCGCCTGGTCGAATTCTTGTGATGAGAGGGACGTGTCCTGGAAGGATACCCAGCTCGCCAGTTTCGCCCGGCAAAGCAACAAACTTTGCTTCCCCGGCGAAAATTGACTTCTCAGCACTAACTACATCAACATAGATGTTAGACATTTAAGTTCCTTGGTTTACTGCAGCTTCTTAGCTTTTTCGATAGCCTCATCAATGCTGCCAACCATATAGAATGCCTGCTCTGGCAAATGGTCAAGCTCACCATCAACAATCATCTTGAAGCCGCGAATTGTTTCTTTAAGTGGCACGTATTTACCGGGCGATCCTGTAAATACCTCCGCCACGTGGAAAGGCTGTGACAAGAAGCGCTGGATCTTACGTGCACGCGCAACAGCTTGCTTGTCTTCTGGTGACAATTCGTCCATACCCAAAATAGCAATAATGTCGCGCAGTTCTTTGTAGCGCTGTAATGTTGTCTGAACACCACGAGCCACGTTGTAATGCTCTTCGCCAACAACTTGTGGATCTAACTGACGGCTTGTTGAATCAAGTGGATCAACCGCTGGGTAAATACCCAATGCAGCGATGTCGCGTGATAAAACAACTGTAGAGTCTAAGTGCAAGAATGTTGTAGCAGGCGATGGGTCTGTTAAGTCGTCGGCAGGAACGTAAACGGCCTGAATCGATGTAATAGAACCAGTTTTTGTTGAAGTAATACGCTCTTGTAAACGGCCCATTTCTTCAGCCAATGTTGGCTGGTAACCCACAGCTGATGGCATACGACCCAACAAAGCTGAAACTTCAGTACCGGCCAATGTATAACGGTAGATGTTATCAACGAAGAATAAAATATCGCGGCCTTCGTCACGGAAACGCTCGGCCATTGTCAAGCCTGTCAAAGCAACGCGTAAACGGTTACCAGGTGGCTCGTTCATCTGACCGAAAACCATCGCAACTTTATCAAGAACGTTTGAGTCCTTCATCTCGTGGTAGAAGTCGTTACCTTCACGAGTACGCTCACCAACACCAGCGAACACTGACAAACCTGAGTGTTGCTTAGCGATGTTATTGATTAACTCCATCATGTTAACGGTCTTGCCTACACCGGCACCGCCGAACAAACCAACTTTACCGCCTTTAGCAAACGGGCAAACCAAGTCAATAACCTTGATACCTGTTTCTAATAGGTCAACGGATGGTGATAGCTCATCAAACTTTGGGGCCAATTGGTGAATCGCGCGGCGCTCTTCAGTGCCGATTGGGCCGGCTTGGTCGATTGGGCGACCCAATACATCCATGATGCGTCCCAAAGTTGCTGGGCCGACAGGCACTGAAATTCCCTTGCCTGTATTTTTAACGCCCATACCGCGGCGCAAGCCGTCGCTTGATCCCATAGCAATGGCACGAACAACGCCATCACCTAATTGTTGCTGCACTTCAAAGGTCAAACCTTTTTCCGCAAAAGATGCTTCATTGCTCTCTTCCAAGATCAATGCGTCATAAATTTTTGGCATTTTGTCACGAGGGAACTGAATGTCCACCACCGCACCAATACACTGAACGATATTTCCGTTGCTCATCGTAGTTCTCCGATCACTAATTTTTTACAATACTTTCGTTATCAAACTGCCGCAGCGCCGCCGACGATCTCGGACAACTCTTTGGTAATGGCTGCTTGACGTGTTTTGTTGTAAACCAACTGCAATTCACCAATCACGTTTTTCGCATTATCAGAAGCAGCTTTCATGGCAACCATGCGAGCAGATTGCTCAGACGCCATATTTTCTGCAACTGCTTGATAAATCAATGCTTCGACGTAACGTTTCAACAATTCATCCACCACTGATTGTGGGTCTGGTTCATACAAATAATCCCAACCATACTCACGAGCTTCATCAGTCGTTTGTGTTAATTTTTCACTTGAAAGAGGAAGTAATTTTTCAACCACTGGCTCCTGCTTCATTGTGTTGATGAATTTTGTATACGCCAAATAAACTGCGTCTACTTCACCTTTTTCATACGCATCCAATTGAACCTTGATTGCGCCAATAAGCTTTTCTAAGTGCGGAGTGTCGCCCATTTGAGTTACATGAGAAACAATCTTTGCCTTGATTCGATTTAAAAACTGGAAGCCCTTCATGCCAATCGGAGTGCATGACAACGAAACACCTTTAGAGTCCAACTCTTTCATGGTATTTGTTAAAGCTCTTAGAACGTTGGTATTCATACCACCGCAAAGACCTTTGTCCGTTGTCACAATAATCACGCCAGCATTTTTAACTTCGCGCTCAACCAAATAAGCAGGGCGATACTCTGGATTGGCCTTGCCCAAGTTCGCAGCAATATTTCTTACTTTTTCAGAGTAAGGACGTGCATTGCGCATGCGCTCTTGAGCACGCCGCATCTTTGATGCGGCGACCATTTCCATCGCCTTGGTGATCTTGCGCGTATTTTGTACGCTCTTGATCTTTGTCCGTATCTCTTTTGTTCCGGCCATATCGGCTCTCCTTACTTCTTAGAAAGAAGCCGAACGTTTAAAGTCCTCGATC
>JBEIOY010000202.1:0-2292 GCA_040377355.1 Burkholderiaceae bacterium
AGTTAGTGATCAGTTGATCGATTACTTTGAATTCATACCCAGGGGTGATGAATAACTTAGTTTCACCTTCTTGGATATTAAAAGCAGCTGATGACTCAAGAGCTCTCAGACTGGTGGTGCCCACAGCAATTACTTTGCCACTCCTCGATTTGGTTTGCTTGATCAGTGCCTGTGTTTCCGCTGGAATTGAAAACCATTCACTGTGCATTTTGTGCTCAGACAGATCTTCGGTTCTCACGGGCGTGAATGTGCCAGCCCCTACATGAAGAGTCAGGGTGGTGTACTTAATTCCTTTAGCCGTGATTTTGTCTAAAGTTTCTTGATCGAAATGCAGACCTGCTGTTGGAGCAGCCACGGCCCCAGGATTTTTAGCCACAACCGTTTGATAGCGTTCCAAATCATCAGAGTTGGCCTCGTGAGTAATGTAGGGCGGTAGCGGTAGTTGCCCATGTTTTTCTAGCAGTGATAAACATGGTGATGAGAATTTAATCTCATAAAATCTATTATCTGAGTCATCAGGACGACCCATGATTTCTATTTCAAAAGGTTCTGCATCGCTACCCAAAATGATTTTATTTCCTGGTTTTGGTGATTTTGATGCTCGAATTTGTGCAACTGCGGTGGTCTCACCAGTGATTCTTTCTAAGAAAACTTCAGCGGCGCCACCAGATTCCTTTTTGCCAAACAAACGAGCTGGAATAACTTTTGTATCATTGAATACCAATAGGTCATTTGGATTCAATAAATCAATCAAATCAGTGAATTTTTGATCTTTGATGACAGACTCTGCGGCATGATTTTCCAGAACGAGTAATCTACTAGCCGTTCTATTGGGTAGTGGGTGTTGAGCAATTAACTCGGGCGGCAGATTGTAATTAAAGTCTGAAAGACGCATCGCTGTACCATGGGAACATAAAGATTTTATCAATGACCAAAAAAGCCAGTTCACCCTCATTAGAAAAGCTAGGATTACATTCCAGTTTGGATTGTGTTTTGCATCTACCCATTCGTTATGAGGACGAAACCAAATTATCAACCATTGGGCAAGCTGTTGGTACTTTTGGTGGATTGACCTTTCAGGTGCAAGGGGTTGTGATCAAGCAGGAGGTTTTGTTTCGTCCCAGAAGACAGCTATTGGTGGTCATCAGAGATGGGCACGGAGATGAATTATTCCTGAGATGGTTGAACTTCTATCCCAGCCAACAAAAGCAAATGGCTATTGGGGTTAATTTGAGGGTGCGCGGCGAAATCAGGGATGGTTTTTATGGCCCTGAGATGGTTCACCCGGGTGTTAAAGCGGTGAGCCCTGACACTCCTTTGCCAAGCACCTTGACGCCGGTTTATTCAACTGTGGCAGGCGTTGGGCAGCATGTGATTCGTCAGGCCATCAGCAAAGCGTTTAAAGACGATGAGTTGCAGTCACATTTAAAAGATCTTTTGCCCAGAGAGGTCATGGCCAGCACTTTTGTAGGTTTGAGCATCCCAAGCTTGTGGGATGCTTTAAATACTTTGCATCAGCCAGGCAAGTCTGATGACTTGGCAGCCATTCAAGAACGTCATCATCCAGCCTGGAGACGAGTTCAAATTGAAGAGTTGTTGGCTCAACAACTATCTCTTTTGCAGGCTCGTGAAAAGCGTTTAGCACGTCAAGCTGTGCGCATGAGTCAGGAAGCCGTTGAAGGTGGCGTGCTCAAGAACTTCTTAAAGCAATTACCCTTTCAATTAACCAATGCTCAGCAGCAATCATGGCTTGAGATTCTAAAAGATTTGGGTCAGCCATACCCCATGAATAGGCTTTTACAGGGAGATGTTGGTAGCGGTAAAACAGTGGTTGCAACTCTGGCTGCATTGCATTGCATTGATCATGGATATCAAGCAGCGATCATGGCTCCCACCGAAATATTGGCAGAACAACACTATCGTAAGTTAAAAAATTGGCTTGAGCCTTTGGGCGTCAAAATCACGTGGCTGACGGGTTCTTTGAAGGCCAAAGAAAAAAGAGATGCTCAAGAACTGATCTCAAATGGCCAGGCGCAGTTGGTGATTGGTACGCACGCATTGATTCAAGAGGGAGTGGAGTTCGCAAGACTTGGGTTTGCAGTGATTGATGAGCAGCATCGCTTTGGGGTGAAGCAGCGTTTACGTTTGCAACAAAAAATTGATGATGTTGAGGTTGATTGTCATCAGTTGATGATGTCTGCAACACCCATACCAAGAACTCTGGCGATGACTTTTTATGCTGATTTAGAGGTGTCTGTCATCAATGAATTGCCGCCTGGCAGAACTCCAATC
>JBEIOY010000068.1:0-6963 GCA_040377355.1 Burkholderiaceae bacterium
CACGTCAAGCAATTGGTTGAAGAGAACCACTTGCGTTGGGATTCATTGGGTGAGTTCTTGGCCTTGGCGGTTTCGATTGAAGAAGTTGGTATCAAGAAGAACAATCCCAAAGCCAAGATTTTGGCCAAGACTTTGGACGAGGCCACCGGTCAATTGCTTGAGAACAGAAAGTCTCCTTCATCACGCACCGGTGAACTAGATAACCGTGGCAGCCAGTTCTATTTGGCGCTGTATTGGGCACAAGCCTTGGCTGCCCAGACAGAGGACAAAGAACTGCAAACTCACTTCACTCAATTGGCAAAGCAGTTAAAAGATAATGAAGAGAAGATTGTTGCTGAACTATCTGCTGTTCAAGGTAAACCGGTAGATATTGGCGGTTACTACAAGCCAGATCTTAAGAAGCTTGAGCAAGTGATGCGACCTAGCGCCACACTGAATCAGATCATTAGTTCTGCTAAGTAATCAAAAAAAGTAATTAATCAGCAACAAAAAAGGCCGCATCAGCGGCCTTTTTTGTTTTGTATATTTTATTTATTTACTTTTATTACTAATAAGTCTTGAGTCATTAAGGCTTCAAATAAGCGTAACGCTCTTTGGCTTGCAAATTAGAAACTTCTGCAACACCTGATGGAACAATCTTGGCTTCCATGATCACTTGCTCTTTAGGAATTTTTCTTGAAACCAAGGTGTTATTACACACCCTGAACTCAACACCCTTGCTCACCAAGTCGCCAATTGATGCAGAAAACTTTGAACCCGACATGTTCTCAGCGCCTTCAAGTAAAAAATCGATGCCAGGACCGTGCGTGACCACGACGATTTTTGCTTTTGGATCAGCACTCAAGTGATTGCGGATATTACCAATCGCACGACTAGCTTGTTGCACGCCTTCGTTCACGTGATAAACAATTTTGACTGATTCTGAAAAAGCATGTCCTGAGAAAACCATGAACGACATGGCTGTGATTAGTTTGATTAATTGTTTCATAACACTCCCTCGATTTTTATTAAAAATACTTAGTAATACCAACTAAGTATTGGTGATGCATGAATCAACAATGAACCAGTTTATGGATTAAATCAAGCCTTCTCGTTATAAAAAATAGTTACTAGCTTATTTTTGATAATGCTTAATAAAAATCATCAAGATTTAAGATGTGGATTCTTCTATTTTGGTTTTGATTTAAGCTAGATTGTTATAGAACCGAATGATCAAGCTTGAGCTTGCTCAGTCTTTGAGTAAAGCGGGATTATTTTCTGGCTTTAGCTCTTGCTCTAGTTCTTCCCAAGTGCTGTCACCTAATTTTTTGACGCTTAGCTTAAAGGTCCAGTGTTCCGGTACACCGCAGGTCCACTCATCGGGTCCTGTTTGTATCAACACATTGGTTTGCTGGCGATGGTCAAAGTACAAGTGATACACCTTGCCATGTAATGGATTGAATGAGAACTTGGCAGCGTGTACTTGTTCTGTGACATCAAGTCTTGATTGCAAAGCCTTGGCTTGTTTCATCAAGACATTGGCTTGCTCCATGATGCGATCGTATTCATGCTTTGCATTCTGACGAGCCACATTGACAGCTTTATCTTTTTCTTCTGTGACTTTGATGGGCGCAAAGACGGGCGACCCCACTTCCATAGGGTATTCAATACTGGCATGTCGTGCTGGATCTGTGTTTTCAATGCGCATTTGAAACCTCGTTTTGTCTCGCTTATATTTAACGCTTAGTTTTCAATACTTGTAAGCTATTTGCCATTTATATGGCGTTTTAACAATTATAAGAACTTTAACGATTTGTTGCTGAGGTGCAAAATCACACTTGATACAAGGGCCTAAGGCTCTTTTGAGGGGTTTTTATCTTGGTTTGAATCAGGTGCTGGGCTGACCAATGGCTTGAGCGGTGGATGGCACATTTTTTCACCATCCCATACTTGACCACACCAACACTCACCTTGAGGATTGATGATGCAGACTCCTGAACCACAACAGCGCTTATCTGAACTCAACTTGAATCCTTTCTTGGAATCTTTTGCTTAATGACTCATTAACGACAATTTGCTTTGATGAGACTCAGCACATCATCGTAGAACTGTCTGATCTTTCTTGGTAAATACCCGAGTATTTTAAAAATATTCATCGAATTCAATTCATGTGACTTTCTGTCTAACCCAGCCAAATCCAATCTACACCAGATCAATCCATCCGAACTTGACCAATTATGCGAGGCCATGACTTTTATGATCAGATTGAAAAAACTTAGAGGTTTTTACTAAGTACTGTTATAAATATACCTCTTAATAAAAAAACTTTCATTTCTCTGGAGATTGATATGAAAAAAATGAAATATTGGTTAGTGGCCCTTTGCTGCAGCGTTTCATTTACTGCCTTGGCTGATAAGTCAGGTTCAAAAGTTGACCCCTCCTACAAGCCAAGTCCTGGTCAAGCTGGTAAGGATGTTATTTGGCTTCCAACGGGTACCGAACTCGTGAGTTTGATGCTAAAAACAGCCAATGTGGGTCCCCAAGATTTGGTTTATGACTTAGGTGCTGGCGATGGCAAGATTGCCATCGCAGCTGCGAAAGAATTTGGCGCAAAAGCAGTTGGCATTGAATACAACAAGGATATGGCTGCATATGCACAGAGAAATGCCAATCAATCTGGTGTGGGTCATTTAGTCAAAATCATCAATGGCGATATTTTTGTTGAAGACTTCAGCAAAGCCACAGTGGTCACACTTTATTTACTGCCTGACTTGAACATAAAACTACGTCCAACCATTTTGAAGATGAAGCCTGGTACGCGGGTGGTTTCTCATGCTTTCACCATGGGTGACTGGGAGGCCGATAAAGAAATCGGTCTGGATGCCAATGCTTACTATTGGGTGGTTCCAGCCAATGTGGCAGGTGAATGGTCATTGGAAGGGCTTGAACTAAAAAATGCGACCCTCACTCTTGCTCAAAGATATCAAAGAATTGGTGGAAATATCAAGATTGGTGATAAGTCTCAGCCAATTCTGAATTCTCACCTCGAGGGTAAGTATCTTCGCTTTTCTTACGTTGACTTGAACGACAATCTCATCACAGTTAAAGGTGAGTTCAATGGTTCAGTGTTCAAAGGCGAGGACAAAGGCGGTTACTCCCAAGGCTTGGTGACAGGTAAACGTCGTTAAGATTTCAGCATGACTATAAATGCGGTCCAAGAGAAACTATTAAGCCCCATTGGGGCTGTTGCAATCATTGTTGGCATCGTGATTGGTGCTGGTATTTTTAAAACGCCATCCATGGTGGCCGGTATCACTGGCGATGTTGGTTGGGCGCTCACCATCTGGGTTGCTGGTGCCTTGATTTCTTTGATGGGCGCACTTTGTTATGCAGAATTGGCCACCACCTACCCTCATGCTGGTGGCGACTATCACTTTCTGACACGGGCTTATGGCAAGAATGTTTCATTCTTGTATGGTTGGGCAAAAGCCATGGTCATCAATACTGGCTCAATTGCCTTATTGGCTTTTGTGTTTGGTGATTACATGACCAAGGTCTTGCCTTTAGGCGCAAGCTCCACCATTTACTGGGCAGCCTTGATTGTGATCGCACTCACCTTGATCAACCTGATTGGCATTCATGCCTCAGCCAAGATACAAACCCTGTTAACGATTTTAGAAGTATGCGGTCTTGTGGCCATCATCGTGGCAGGCTTTGGTATTTTTGGTAATCCATTGCCTGCAGTTGATAACCCTCCTTTATTTTCCAATAACCCGCAGCTTGGTATGTTGGGCCTAGGGATGGTCTTTGTTTTATTGACCTTTGGCGGCTGGAATGAATCTGCCTACATCTCTGCAGAGCTCAAAGGCACCAGCAAAACAATTGTGACGGTGATTGTGGCCAGTCTTGCAGTCATCACCGTGGTTTATTTACTGGTCAATCTTGCATTGATCAATGGTCTTGGCTTAAAAGCATTGGCGAGCAGTAAAGCAGCCCCAGCTGATCTACTGGGTCTTGCATTTGGTCCATTGGGTGAAAAACTCTTAGGTTTATTTGTTGCAATTGCTGCACTGACCAGCATCAATGCCACCATGATTGTGGGAGCCAGAACCAATTACGCGATGGGTGAAGATTGGCAAGGCTTGAAAAAAATGAGCCATTGGGAATCATCTCGTGGCTCACCCAGCTTTGCCTACCTGGTTCAAGGCTTGATCAGTCTTGCTTTGGTTGGTTTTGGAGCTCTACAAAGTGATGGCTTTGAAGCGATGGTGGAGTTCACCGCCCCAGTCTTTTGGATCTTCTTGTTTTTGGTTGGTTTGGGTCTGTTTATCTTGCGCTTCAAAGATCAAACCGTGCGCCCATTCAAGGTGCCACTCTATCCCATCACGCCGCTGATATTCTGCGCATCCTGCGCCTATCTAGCTTACTCAAGCATCATGTATGCACACAGCAAAGGTGCTGTGGCGATTTCTATGTATGTGATGATTGCTGGAGTGGTAGCGCTGATTCTTTTAAGAATGAAAAAGCTGCCAAATAGGTAAATGCAGAAAATCTAGGGCTTTTAGTTTAAAACGCTGATTGCGCAAATATTTCTGACGCGTCTTACCCCTCAAGCATATCTATGGAAACCGATCATTGGTCGGAGAACATACGTTCTCCAGCGCCCCATTAGAAGATGTCTGGAGCAAAGGATCTCTGAAGCAATAACCCCTTATTTGATGATTGATAAGAGACTGCTGTAATCATCGCGCCAAAGGTTAAAGCCTTTTGGATTGTCGATCTCTTCTGCATTAGTAAATTGAATACCCCGGAAATCTTTTTTATCTTTACTCACGAGGGCCCATTCTGAGCGATAACCCACATTTGTTTCTGAGGCGGACACGCTGATTAATTTGATATCTTGATCAAATGCATTTGCTGCGGTTTTAACAACTGGCCGCAAGTTCAAAAAACGATTAGTAATGTGAAATGCCAAGATTCCATCGCTCTTTAAATGCCTAAAGTATTGTGCAAATGCTTCCTTGGTCAATAAATGAATTGGAACGGAGCCTCCTGAAAAAGCATCAATGACCAGAACATCGAATTGTTGGTCAAGCTCACCCTCTAATTGCAGGCGTGCATCACCCAAAACATGCTGGATGCTTGCAGAACTGCTGGATAAGAAAGTAAAGTGCTTTTCGGCAGCGGCAATCACTTGCGGATCGATTTCATAAAAACGGTAAATATCACCTTTGCGTGCATACCCCGCCAAAGTGCCAACGCCCAAACCCACCACACCTACTTTAATGGGCTCCTTGGATTGAGACTTAGTCAAGATGGCCTGCCCCACCCCGCTCTCACGAACATAATAGGTTGTGGGTTCTTGGGCTTTAGCAGGATCAGTGAACTGACTGCCGTGGCTAATTTGGCCGTGCTGCATTAATTTATATTCGCCGCCCCGATCAACGTAGACCTTTAAAGTGCCATAAAAGTTACGGTTAGTTAGTTCAATGCCATCCATATCATGCGAGTGGTCATTGATACGAATCATGCTAATCAGCACTAAAAATGAAGCTATCCCAGCGAATGTAACCAGCTTGAGTTGTTTTGTTTTGAACTGAGTGCTGGATAAAAACACCAAAGCAACCACAATTGCAGTTAATACGATACCAATGGATAGTTCATAGTTTTCTGTAAACCAATAAGGGGCAATGATGCCTACAAAAAAACCACCCATGACACCGCCCACTGCCAACATTAAGTAGTAAGTAGTCAAATAGCGTGAATTGGGCTGCTGAGATGCGAGCTCACCGTGGCAGACCATGCAAACCACGAAGAATGAAAATAAATTAATGCTGGTTGAAATGACTACTGGCAATTCATTGAGGCCCAAGGTTGGTAAATAGGCCAAAATAAAGAGCGCCACCACTAGCAAAGGCAGAAACAGCTTTCTTTTATACCAACCACTTCCTTCAAAGCAAATAATGAAGGACAGTAAGTACAGGGCCAATGGGGCAACCCAAATCATCGGCACAGGCGCAATATTCTCTGTTAAAAAACTGGTATCTGCCACCATTAATATCGATGGACAAGCTGCCAACAATATCCAAATGGCTAAACGGGAAGCGGTCGGCGCAGGAACATGCTCTTTTTCAACTTCTACCAGAGCAATGCTATGGCGATTTCGCCAAGCCAGTACTCCGCACGTTAGGACAAATACAACATACAAAGCCGACCAACAATACGATTGCCATTGGGTAGATAGAAATGGCTCAAAAGCAACGGGGTAAGCCAATAAGGCCAACATGGATCCAAAATTAGATAAGGCAAATAAACGGTAAGGTATTCCGCCTGTACGCTCACGTGCAAACCAGGCCTGAATCAATGGCCCAGTTGTGGAAAGCACAAAATAAGGCAAGCCAATCGAAGCAAACAAAAGGCCCAAAATTTGTAGGGTGGGATTTTCACTGCCGACAGGCTTCCATAAATCACTGGCAGTTAGAGGAAGTAAAGATAAGCTGATTAAGAGCAGCGCGATATGCAAGATACTTTGCCGATACGGGCTTAATGCCTTAACAATCCAATGAGAATAAATATACCCAAGCAATAATGTTGCTTGAAAGAAAAGCATGCAGGTAGTCCAAACTGATGCAGAGCCGCCAAACCATGGCAAGATCATTTTTCCAATCAAGGGCTGCACTTGAAATAATAGAAAGGCACTTAAAAAAATTGTGAGGCCGTATTGAAAAGTCAGCTGTAAGTTGTATTTCATATTGCTCTGAAGTTTTATAAAATTTTGTAGGAAAATCTATTGATACCCAGTGAAGCATTCTGCCTTTACTGGTAATTCTGAAAATGTCTTACTGAATAATGTGCCAAGAAGAATGGTGGCAATTTACTTGGCCCAAATGATAGCATTCATAAAAACATAGGGTTTTTAAGTTATTTCAAGCTAAAGGCAAGCGTCATTGCTTGTAATGGCCTTCCCAGCAGGATTCAAGCCTG
>JBEIOY010000005.1:0-21922 GCA_040377355.1 Burkholderiaceae bacterium
ACGGCACAAACATTGCAATGAGCACTGTTCGCGGTGTTCGTTAAGCAACAATTTTTCTGGAGACTTAAACATGTTTCAACTAAACCCAACATTATTAAATACCGCTTCTTTAAATCTTGAAGTTGTTGGTAACAACATCACGAACTCAGGCGTTAGCGGCTACAAGTCATCTGACTTCGAGTCAGCTCTTGCGGGCGCCGTCAGAAGCTCTCAAGGCGCACAGATTAAGGGCGCGAAGATTAACATGTCTCAAGGTTCAATTGTTGCTAGCGTGAGTCCTTTGAGCATGGCCATCAACGGTGCTGGTTTTTTTAAAGTTGAAAAAATTGATGGCTCATCAACATATACAAGAGATGGATCTTTCCAGATGGACAAAGAAGGATTCATTGTTAACGCCAATGGTGATAAGTTGATTGGTTTCCCTGACGCTACAACGAATGCTCAGGGTGTTCTGCAAATTGATACAGCAAAAAATCCTCCAGAAGCTTCTACATTAGCAAAGATTGAAATGAACTTGCCTGCGGAAGAAATTCAAATTTCAGCAGCCATTACCTTCAATCCTGCAAATACCAGTTCATTCAACAACACCACTTCGAGCATTGTTTACGACGAATTGGGTGTAGCAAAAGCAATTCAGAGTTACTACCGCTATGAGGAAAGTAAAGCAACAACTGCCACCGCAGCCTTAGGAGCTACAAGCTTAACAGTTGCCGATGCCACTGGATTGATGCCAGGACAAAGAATTACTGGAACAGGTATTCCTGACAATACATTCATCGCTGATAACTATGTTCGTGCAAGCACAACAGTTCCAATAACAAATGCAACAACAGCTGCTTTAGCTGGAGGAGCAGTTACTGCCCCGGCCCACTGGGAAGCTTATATTTACAGCGATACCCAACAAATTGCTCAATTAAGCCTGATGTTTAATACAGATGGAACATTGAATAAAACTCTTACTCATGCAGAAAGTCCAGTTTTAGATAAAACAACTAACGCTGCATTGGTAACTCAACCAACATATGCATGGAATGCTGCCATGGGGCAGTTAACATTTACTGTGCCAGCTGGAACAGGTACTGCAATGGTTGGATTACCTTTAGACTTTTCTGATGTTACAAAATATGCAGGCGATTTTACGGCGTCTTCTACTCAAACAGCTGGATATCCTCCGGGCGCACTTTTGGGTATTTCTGTTGAGCGTGACGGCAAGATTTTGGCGCGATATGGTAATGGCCAGCAACAAGTTCAGTGTCAAGTAATGTTGGCAAACTTTAAAAATCCTAACGGTCTAGAAGTTGCTCGTGATAATCAATTTTTATCAACTTTGGCATCGGGTGTTGAAGATGCTGGTGCACCTGGTCAGTATGGTACAGGCGCTATCGAAGGCTCTTCTGTTGAACAATCAAACGTCGACTTGACTGGTGAAATGATCAAATTGATCGCCGCCCAGCGTAACTATCAGTCTGTGGCTCAGTTGATTAAAAAGCAAGACGAAGTTTTGCAAACTGCCATCAATATTAGTCAGTAATTGAATCAATTATTTCAGCATAAGGAATAACTTTGGATAAGTTGATCTACACAGCGTTAACGGGTGCCAAACAGGTCATGGACCAACAGGCAACTGTTGCCAACAACTTGGCCAACGTTTCTACTGCTGGATTTAGAGCTCAAATTGATAGTTATCAAGCTGTCCCTATTGTCGGTGATGGAGAGTTCAAGACAAGAACTCAAGTTGTATCTGGAAATACCAGCAGTGATTATTCATATGGTCCGATTCAAAGAACTGGGCGTGATTTAGATATCGCGATCAGTGGCCCAGGTTGGTTTGCTGTGATAGATAAAGAAGGTAAAGAAGCCTATACGCGCAATGGTGCCATGATGGCTACCAGCACCGGCCTATTGCAAACTCAGCGAGGCTTTAACTTGATGGGCGAAGGCGGCCCGATCACAGTGCCACCAGATTCAACGATCAATATTGCTACAGATGGTTCTATTTCAACCATTGTTCCTGGAACGAATCCTGCTATCAATAATCAACTTGGCAGGCTTAAGTTGGTAAACCCTGCTGTTGAAACATTGGTCAGAGGGGATGACGGTTTATTTAGAACAAAAGATGGCAACCCAGCACCAATCGATCAGGCTGTGACTGTGGTTGACTCATCCATTGAGGGAAGCAATGTGAACGTTGTGGATGCAATGGTTCGCATGATTCACTTGAGTCATCAATATGAAATGCAGATTAACTTATTAAAAAATGCAGAAAATAACGCTGCTAAGGCATCGCAACTCTTTAATCTAAGCTGATTTAAATAAACTAAAAGGTAAAAAAATGATTCGATCATTATGGATTGCAAAAACAGGGTTAGAGGCCCAGCAAACGCAGATGGACGTTATTACTAATAACCTAGCAAACGTTAACACCACTGGATTTAAAAAGTCTCGTGCTGTATTCGAAGACCTTCTTTATCAAAATACTCGCCAACCGGGCGCTGTGTCTTCTCAAAATACTCAACTTCCATCAGGTATGCAGTTCGGTACAGGTGCGAGAGCAGTTGCAACTGAGCGTATGCACACGCAGGGTAATCTTCAAACAACTGGTAATGCCAAAGATGTGGCGATTGAAGGACAAGGTTTTTTCCAGGTTCTTTTACCGGATGGCACAACTGGCTATACGCGTGCAGGATCATTCCAAGTCGATAACCAAGGTCAGCTAGTAACGGCCAGTGGATATGTTTTACAACCTGCCATCACCATCCCAGCTGATGCCCAATCATTGACAGTGAGTGTGGATGGACTTGTTAACGTCACATTGCCTGGAGCCGCAGCCCCTACTCAAGTCGGTGCCATACAGTTGGCCGCATTTATCAATCCAGCTGGCTTGGAGGCAAAAGGCGGAAATATTTATATTGAAACCAATGCTTCAGGTGCGCCCGCAGTCAACGTTCCAGGTACTAATGGCTTGGGAACAGTTGTTCAAGGTTACATTGAAACAGCGAACGTTAACGTTGTTGAAGAGATGGTCAACATGATTCAGGCGCAGCGCGCTTATGAAATTAACAGTAAAGCCGTTACTGCATCTGACCAAATGTTACAAAAGTTAGCGCAATTGTAAAAAGGTGAATATATGAAGTATTTGATCCTCATCACCACATGTGCCACAACCCTTATAGGTTGTGCCGGTGTAACGCCATCAACAATTACTTCAACTTCAGCAACCGTTCGCCCAATGCCCGCTGAAAGAGCTTTGCCTATGAGCGGCGCAATTTATACCGAGAGAACTTATCGATCAATGTTCGAAGATCGTCGCGCAAGTAAAGTTGGCGATGTCATCACCATCGTGATTGCTGAAAAAAGTTCAGCAAATAAAGCAAATAATACAAAGTCCGAAAATACAGGATCAGCAGTTAATAGTTTAAGTGCATTGGGCGGCTTGTCTGCTGGTGCAATGAAAAATGCAAATGTCAACGGGGCAGGCGAAAGAACTCTTGAGTCAACTGACACCGGCAATATTACTAATGCATTTAATTCATCTTTGACTGTGACGGTGGTCGATGTACTTGAGGGCGGTAACCTTGTGGTTCAAGGTGAAAAGCAAATTGGTTATGACCGTGGCGCTGACTATATCCGGTTTTCAGGGATCGTATCACCTCAGTTAATAGCCAAAGGTAATGTCATTTCATCTACTCAAGTTGCTGATGCTCGAATTGAATATAGAACCAATGCTCAAGTTGATCAGTCAGCGATTGCAAGCATGATGAATCGACTTTTTTATAGTATTTTGCCTTTCTAAAATCGCATAAAAATCTCCTATGTTTATTCATCAAACTCAACATCAAAAGCCAACTTACTTGAATCAAAAGAAGTTTTCTGAAAAATCTTTTTTTGCAAAAATGATTTGGTTGACATTGTTGGTGGCTCTTGTTCAATCGCCTTTAGCCAGTGCTGAGCGAATCAAAGAACTGGCAAGCATTCAAGGTATTCGCCAAAACCAATTGATTGGTTACGGCATTGTTGTTGGACTTGATGGCACAGGCGACCAAAGCCCAGTCACTGTTCAGGGTATTACGAATATGTTGACCCAAATGGGCATCAACACTCCGGCAGGCGCTAATTTACAGGCAAAAAACGTTGCAGGCGTAGTGGTCACTGCTAACCTGCCATCATTTGCGCAGCCTGGCCAGACTCTTGACATCACAGTTTCATCTGTTGGCGCAGCGAAAAGTTTACGTGGCGGTACTTTGCTCATGACACCCTTAAAGGGCGCTGATGGTCAAGTTTATGCAATGGCCCAAGGGAATTTATTGGTCGGTGGTGCTGGCGCAGCTGCTGCAGGATCAACAACGACGGTGAATCATTTAAGTGCTGGCAGAATCAGTGCGGGCGCTACTGTTGAAAGAGCCGTTAACATGATGGTTGGCGAGGGCAGCATCATAACTCTCGAACTAAAGGACTCTGACTTCTCAGTTGCAGCATTGGTTGTTTCAGAGGTCAACAAAAAATTTGGAGACGGCACAGCAAGCGCTAAAAATTCTCGTGTAATTAATGTTCGAGCGCCAGTTGATTATGACCAACGAGTCTCCTTTTTGGGCGAACTTGAGTCTGTCAGAATTCAAACAAAACCTCAAGCAGCTAAAGTTGTTCTGAATGCTAGAACTGGCTCTATCGTTATGAATCAGGCAGTAACGCTCAAGCCTTGTGCTATTTCACACGGCAATCTTTCCGTGGTCGTCTCTGCAACAAATGAAGTCAGTCAGCCAGGCGCATTATCTAGCGGAGAAACAGTGGGGGTGACCAATGCTCAGGTAAGCATTGAGTCTAAACCGGGCTTGGTTGTTTCATTACCCAACTCAGCTTTATTAAGTGATGTTGTTAATGCTCTAAATTCCATTGGAGCCACCCCACAAGACTTATTGGCAATATTGCAGGCCATTAAAGTATCTGGATCACTGAATGCCGAGTTAGAGATCATCTAATGACAACCTCAGTCGGCGCTGATATGCAAACCAATCAATCGATTGCGATTGATGCTAAGAGTTTGGGTAATTTAAAGGCGGCGGCTAAGAAAAATTCTCCTGAGGCATTAAATCAAGCGGCAAAACAATTTGAAGCACTTTTTTTGAACATGGTTCTCAAGAGTATGCGTGATGCAACTCCAACGAATGTGAACGAAACTAGTTCAGATAGAAAGCTATTCACTAGCATGTTTGACCAGCAAATGAGTCAGGTCATGGCTCAAAGAGGTGTTGGTCTTGCAGACATGATGATTAAGCAACTTCAAAATGCCGCAAGTTTTAATCAAGTTGATCCAAAGCTAATGGAAATCAAGGAAAAAGGGGCGCCTGAACCAATGCCTTTGAATGTTCCAAAGACATTTGAACTTAACAAACCGTCAGCGTCTAGTTTTAACTTATCTAGCGTGACTGACAAAGTAAAAGAATTTATTGAGCCATTATTTGCGCAAGCTAAAGAGGCTAGTCAGAAAACTGGATTGCCACCCCAGTTCATCCTAGGACAAGCAGCACTTGAAAGCGGATGGGGGAAGCGTCAAATATTGAATCAAGACGGATCAACCAGCCATAATATTTTTGGAATAAAAGCCAATTCAAACTGGAAAGGTAAAACCACCGAGATATTAACCACAGAATATATCAATGGTAAACCCGAAAAGGTCATGGCTACATTTAGATCCTATGACTCATATGCTGAAGCTTTTTCTGATTACGCTAATTTAATTTCAACAAGCCCAAGATATAAAAATTTAATTGAGAATGGTCAAACTTTATTAGGGTTTGTTCAAGGTTTAAAAAAGGCTGGGTATGCAACAGATACAGCTTATGCGGAAAAATTAAGTAACTTAATTCGGACGAATTTCAAGACGTAATTTAGCAAGACTTAAATGCACTGCATTATTTATAAAAGCCTCATGTTTTCTGTAAATATGCCGTTGTAACTATATGTAGTATTGAAAGGTGTAAATGGCTGATATTTTATCGATCGCACAAAGTGGATTGCATGCTGCACAGGCAGGCATTAACACAACTGGTCAAAATATTGCTAACGTGTCTACCCCTGGATATTCAAGACAGGTTGTGGAGCAGCAACCCAGCCCATCAGTTCAATATGGATTGACATCCGTTGGTCAAGGCACCAACGTTACAGGCATTAATCGTATTTATAGTGAATTTTTAGCTGTTCAGGCCAATACTGCCAGAACAACAAGCAGTAATTTGGCGACACAAAGTGCTGAAATGCAGCCAATTAATAACTTATTGACTGATTCAAGCTCTGGATTGTCGACAGCGGTTCTTAGCTTTTTCAATAAATTACAAGATTTATCATCCAAGCCTTCCGATACTTCAACTCGTCAGACGGTTATTTCTGCTTCACAAAACCTTGTGGCAAGATTTAATGATGCTCAAAAACAATTGACCAATGTCAATGGCGGCTTGAATATCCAAATTAAAGACAGTGTTACCAAAATTAATGAGGCAGCCTCTCAAATCGCTTCATTGAACCAACAAATTGCTGTTTCACAAACAAGTCGTGGTGGCTCAAACGTCAATGGTCTCTTAGACCAGCGTGATCAGGTAGTTGCTAATCTGAGCAAACAAATCAAGCTCACAGTGAACGAGCAAGATGGCAATTACAACGTCATGATTGGCAATGGGGTGCCTTTGGTGCTTGCATTCAATACGTACAAACTTGAAACAGTGACCAGTAAAAACGACCCAACTCGATTGAATGTGAGTCACACCCCAAATGGTGGAGCACAGGTTGATGTCTCAGATGTTTTATTGGGTGGTTCTTTGGGCGGTATTTTTGACTTTAGAAAAAATATTCTTAACCCAACCCAAAATACCATCGGTCAAATCATCTTGGCCATCACATCCGATATTAATGCGGTTAACAAAACAGGCCTGAAGGCAAATGGCATTCAGGGTGGAAATATATTTACCCAGCCTGCAAGCCTAGCCTCCCCTTACACAACAAATACGGGCACTGGCGGTATTGGTATTGCTATCACTAATACAAATTTACTCACTAACAGCGATTACATTCTAGAAAAAACTGGCGCAGGAGACTCATACAAATTAACTAGAGTTTCTGATGGGACTGATGTCTATTCAAACAGTGCTTTAGCAACCATCACTAATGCAGGATTTTCGTTATCCATTACTACGGGCACAGTCTCAACTGGCGATCAATTTTTGTTAAGACCAACATATTCTGGTGCGAGCAGCTATTCAGTGACAGCAACAATTAGTGACATTGCAACAGCAGCAGCAGGAACTTCAGTACAACCCAATCCAGCCGTATCCCCTGCGCCTGGTGATAATTCAAACGTACTTGCTATGCTGGCCAAACAAACTTCATTGGTCATGAATGGTGGCTTAAGTAGCTATCAAGATACATTGGGCGGTTTAATCAGTACTGTTGGCAACAAATCAGCCGAATTAAAAGCCACGAGTGCGTATGCGGAGCAGTGGCAGCAGAGCTCAAGCATTGCCATGGAAAATTATTCTGGCATTAATCTTGAAGAAGAAGCAGCAAACTTATTGCGCTATCAACAAGCCTATCAAGCATCCGGCACCGTATTACAAATCGCCAGGCAAATGTTTGATAGCATCCTCGGCATTATGCGGTAATCAAATTCTTAGGTAACCTATGCGTATTAGCACCAATACAATTTATCAGCTCAGCACCAGTCAAATGACTGCCTTACAAGAGAAAATTTCTACGACTTCTCAGCAGGCAAGTACTGGCAAAAAAGTAATGACTCCTCAGGATGATCCAGTGGGATCAGCAAAGCTATTGGAAGCAAAGCAGGCGATTTCAATCAATGATCAATATGCAGTAAATCGCAACGCTTTGAAATACACCATTGGTATTGCTAATGTGGCTTTGAACGGTGTTCAAGACGTTATGCAGAGCATGAATGAACAGATTGTGAACTTGGGTAACGGTACCTTGAATAGCTCCAATCGTCAGTCAATTGCCATAACACTGCAATCCCAATTGGATCATTTGGTGTCGCTTTCAAACACCAAAGACGCTGCAGGGCATTACATATTCTCAGGTTATAAGTCTGATACGGCCTCAATTAATGCATCCTCATATGCGTATGGCGGTGATTCTAACAATGCAGTAATACAAGTTGATAGCTCGACCCAATTGGGCTTGGGTGTTAATGCCAACACCATGTTTTCAAGTGGGTTTTTAGCACAAGTTAAATCAAGCATCAACGCGTTAAGTAATGCATCATCAACAGACGCTCAAATAGCAACTGCTATCAGTGATTTATCTACGGCATTCAGCGCATCTCAAATAACCGTCAATGCTGCACAAGTAACACTTGGCACTACTGAAAATAGATTGACCAGCATGGACTCGATTGGTAGTGAGCGTGCCTTAACCTATAAAGATACTGTCTCTTCTTTAGAAGACGTTGACTACAACAAAGTTCTATCAGATCTAGCTAGACAGCAATTGCAGCTTCAAGTTGCGCAAAAGACATTCACTCAAATCAGTAACTTGAGCATCTTTAACTACATTAAGTAATTAACTCAGTAGCCAGTTAATTAGCCAGAGTAGCTGTTGCCTGCCTGATCATTTGGATTCCCAAATCAAGTGAATTGATGATTGGGCTACTCCAGTAAGGCATATTAATAGACAGCATCAAAAACCCAACACCAATGGTGATTGGGAAGCCAATACCAAAAAGATTCAACTGGGGGGCAGCTTTAGTCAAAATTCCTAGAGCAATATTGGCGATTAATAGGGTGGTGACGATGGGTAAAGAAAGTTGCAATCCTATACTGAATATATTCGATCCCCAATAAGCAAGATCTCTAAACGCAATCGGAGCTAGAGATATTTGATTGATAGGAACAGTTTTAAAACTATCAAAAAAAGACTCAAGCATGACCAAGTGCAAATTGGTGCTAAGAAACACTGCCAAGGCTACTAATGATAAAAATTGTGAGATAACAATTGTTTGCGCTTGCGTCTGAGGGTTATAAAAAGTCGCAAAGCCCAAGCCCATCGATACAGCAATTAATTCACCTGCCATCTCAATGGCTGAAAATATCACCCGCATGACAAAACCGATTGAAATACCAATTAAGAATTGGTTGATCAAAATCAGAAGACCATCCATTGATAATGGATCTATTGTCACCATCAGCGGGATGCCAGGCATGACAAGAATGGTCATGGCAATGGCAAGGCCAATGCGTGTTGTTACTGGGAAAGAGTTCTGGCTGAGAAGAGGGGCAGTTGAAAAAAACCCTAATATTCGACTAAAAGGCCAAATAAAAGTAGCGACCAAATTGAGTAATTCTTGACTGGTTATCTGGAACATGGCCTATTCAATCAAAATGCCATCGTGCTTTAACGGCCAAAACTAGCAATATTAGTCAGTACTAACTTGAAGTAGTCTTCAAACGAAGTCAGCATCCAAGGACCGGCAATAACCAATGCAATCAAAATGCCCAAAAGTTTTGGAATAAATGAAAGCGTTGCTTCATTGATCTGAGTGGCTGCTTGAAAAATACTGATCACCAATCCAATGATCAGGGCAACTAACAGCAATGGACCTGCCAACATGATTGTTAAATCAATTGCTTGTCTACCAAGCAACATTGTGTCTTGTGGGTTCATGAATTTTTCAAGAAAAACTCTGAGCTAAAGAGCCTAGCAGTAATTGCCATCCATCAACAAGAACGAAAAGCATTAATTTGAATGGCAGTGACACAATGGACGGTGGAACCATCATCATACCCATCGCCATTAGAATAGATGCAACCACCATATCTATGATTAAGAATGGCAGGAATACTGTAAAACCAATCTGAAAAGCTGTTTTTAACTCGCTTGTAACAAAGGCGGGGACCAAGATGGTTAGTGGGATATTGTTAACATCAATTACCTCATTAGATTTTGACATTTTTACAAAAAGAGCCAAATCAGCTTCTCTTGTTTGTTTGGTCATAAATGCTTTAAGGGGTTCTGCTGCTCTATCAATGGCTACTGTGGTGGAAATCTTGTTAGCAGCCAATGGCTCATAAGCATTTTTGTAAATATCATCAATGACTGGACTCATGATGAAAAATGTCATAAACAAAGCTAAACCAATTAACACCTGATTAGGTGGTGAGTTTGTTGTACCCAAAGCTGACCGAAGTAGGGATAAAACGATGATGATCCTGGTAAAGCAAGTCATCATCAAAATAACCGCTGGCAAGAAGGTCAGCGATGTTAATAATATGAGTAGCTGTAAGGTTAAGCTATAGGTTTGGCCACCACCAGCATTTTTAGTAACATTGAGACCCGGTAATTCTTGGGCCAGGGCTGGTTGAATTAAAAAAGTGAATAATCCAGCAAATAGAACACTTGAAATCACTAGTAACTTCAAACGATTTTGTTGATATTTGCCCAGAGTTTCTACAAAAGAAAACTTCTTAAAAAAAGAAAAGCAATTATTTAACATTATTTTTTCTTAGGTAGGTGTCTAGCCAAGATTTGGCATTAAATGGTGCTGGAGCGGATATCTCACTTTCAGCAACATCTGTGGCCGTTGTTTTTTGCAGGGTTGCAATGTGGTTGACCTGGCCTGCTGCAACGCCAACAAGAATCAATTGTCCGGATACTTCAATTAAGGCAACTTTCTCTCTTGGACCTAATGAGCTGATGGCTTTTAATTGAATTAAATTTGAAGGGCCAGCACGTCCCATTTGAAATTTACGCAATAGGTAAGCGCAACCCCATATAGCTAATAAAACTACTGCAAGTGCGAAGGTTGTTTGAAATAAAGCGCTCATTGACGACTTAACCTGCGCATGCGCTCAGCTGGAGAAATGATGTCAGTTAGACGAATACCAAATTTATCTTGTATAACCACGATTTCAGCCTTTGCAACAAGCGTGCCATTGACGTAGACATCAAGCGGCTCTGCTACATTTGTATTGAGGGGAACGACTGAGCCTTGGGTTAAGCGGACTAAATTTTTGATAGGCATTTTGGTGCGACCCAATTCAACCGTTAATTGAACGGGAATGTCTAAAATAAAGTCGATGCTTTGGGGGCTGTCCTCAGAGACATCGCCCACATTTAAATCTTTAAAAACACCGCTAGAGTCAGCTGGCAACTCTTGTGCAATATTTTCAGGGGAATCAGGATTATTTTCTTCTGCCATATAAAAACTCTTTAGGTGAGATGTGTGAAGGAATCAAAATTATGAATAATCTTTTCTACTTGAATGCATAAGCGATTATCTTTCTGACCATAAGTGCACTCAATGACTGGTAAACCCTCTACCTTTAAATTAATGAGATGCGGGAGTTCTGTATATAAAACATCTCCAACTTTTAAGTCTAAAACTTTTTGGAGAGTGGTAGGAATGTGACAAAGCTCTGCAACAGTGACAACTTCTGCATCAGACATTTGCATTTTTAGTGATTCATACCAAATAGACTTAACATCAGCAGTGGCAGTATGTGAGTCACTGGAAATAATTTCTCTTGCGGGCTCTAGCATGGCGTTCGGTAAACAGAAACTGATTCGACCACTGATGTTGCCAACCTCAATGACAAAAGTTGTCACAGTTGTTAAGTCTGTTTGGGGTGCAATATTGGCAAAAGTAGGGTTCATCTCGGTTCGAATGAACGTCGGCTCAATTGGGTAGTAGGGCTCCCAGGCTGTCTGATAATTCAGCAATAGAAGATTGAGGATGCGTTGAATGGTCCTCAATTCTG
The DNA here is from genome assembly GCA_040377355.1 of Burkholderiaceae bacterium. Lineage (GTDB taxonomy): Bacteria > Pseudomonadota > Gammaproteobacteria > Burkholderiales > Burkholderiaceae > Polynucleobacter. The sequence goes on from JBEIOY010000005.1 coordinate 11,757, forward strand.
TAGAGGTAAATTCTCTGACAATGCCGCCCATTTCAAAACGACCGTCACCACCAAAAAAGCTATCTATGAATAAGAATGAAATATCGGGATCAAAGACACAAAGCCCAGTACCGTTCAAAGGTTTCAACTGAACTAAATTTAAACAAGAAGGATTGATGATGGACTGTAGAAATTCGCCATATTCAATAACTCTAATCGTACCAGTTGAAATATTTGCCGATCTCTTTAAAAAGTTATAAAGAGTAATTCTGGCTAAGCGAGTAAAACCATCATTGATCATCTCAAGGGTTGGTAATTTCTGCGCCATGTACCTCTGTTTGAGAGGGTCATAGCTAACGACGTCTGCGTCGCTAAATTGGAATGGGGGCTCTACTTTTGGACTCGAAAGTCCAGTTAGCAGGGTGTCCATTTCATTTTGAGAGAGAGATTCTTCGGCCATGGCTATTGAATAATGAAACTAGTAAACGCTACTTCTAAGATCTCAATTGGTTCTAATTTTTCTGTAAAGGGTTTTTCAGTGATCGTTTTAAGCTCTTCTAGCAAAGCCAGCTTGCCTTCTGAGCTAATAACATCTTCTGGTTTTTTGCTGGCCAATATGATTAACGCCCTTGAGCGAACCTGTGGCATATAAAGTTTAATGAGTGCTGAATCTTCACCATTTTTCAATTGAAGGGTGATTGTTAGTTGAAGGTATTGACGACTGTCTTTTAGGTTAACCGTTAATGTATCAATCGGCATGTAAACAGGGATGGCTTCAATGGCACTTGCTTTCGCTTTAGCCTTTTCTTTTTCGGTATCTGAATCATCTCCCTTCAGAAAAAACCATGCGCCGCCTGCAGCCAAAGCTAAAACTACTACTGCACCAATGATAATGAGAGGCAATTTTGATTTTTTTGGAGCTTCTTCATTTGCAATTTCAGCCATTTCTTAAACCTTCATTATTTTGTTTGTTAAACGTATGTATTAATCAAGCCTTGACCCTGAATGGAGGCTGCTTCAACCTGATTGCTGATTGCCTCAATATTCTTTATTTGAGTATCAGTCTTGGCATTTTCTCTATGTTGGTTATAGCTTCTTGAATTAATATCAGCCTGGCCAAGTTGTAGCCCACTGTTTTCAAACATTTTGCTTAGGCCGGGGATGGAATCCTGAATGGCTTGACGAACTTCTGAGCTGGTAACAATAAACTGAACGTTGGTTTTGTTTTGATCTGTTTGGATATTGATCTCAAGTGGGCCAAGATTTGGAGGGTTGACCGTGATACTAGCATTCTGCAAAGAGTTGGCAACCATCCAAGTGATGCGCTGATTTAATGCTGGACCCCAATCAGGGCTTGAGACAGGTGGCTTCAATTCGACCACATTGACTGAGTCAACTTGTGTGGTTCTTAGGTTGTTGCTGATGTTGTTAACGCTGATATTCTGGTTTGTGGTATCTAAAGCCAAATCAGAGGCAAGAACTTTTTGAGAGATAGCTGCGGCACTGAGTGCATTGCTGACTTTCAATGTGTTGATGGCTTTTAACTCTGTTAATTGAGTTTCTGCATCAACAAGATTAGAGGCCAATAAATTGACATCATTTTTAGCTGTTTTGTTATCTACATTGTTTCTTATATTTTGAGTGATTGCATTTTGCAAGTCACTTTCTGATATGAATTCTGAGCCCATAGTTTCTGGAGTAAATCCAGTTATATTCATTATGTTGGCTTGATTGAACTTGTCTTGAGCGCCTTCATTGAATGCTTTGACATCCATCATTGTCTTGGGGTCTGGTAAACGTTTAGAGGCATCTTGTGCATTGATCGTGGCGGCTAATTCTGCATTGATCGCAAAGTTGTTACCCTCTGTTGGGTTTAACGTTGTAATTGTATTAATTGCGTTATTGGCGGCATCTGCCATTGAGCTTTTTGCAATTCCAGAGATCCCTGAAGCAGTTGAGATATCCTCAATTTGCGTTGCCTTATCAGAGGTCGTTAAGCGATCAATCACTTTTGCGGCAAGGTTGATGCCACTGAGTAGCGAGGGGGCGACTGCCATACCTGCCATGGCTTCAACTATCTCAGAATTATCAGTATTTTTCTCATCGGTATCATTCGCAGCTTTTGCTGTTAACTTTGTGTCTTGCGATTGAGTTTGATTGGAATCAGTGCTTTTTGATTCTGATGTCTGAATTGTTGAGGCTTGTTGATTAAGTTTTTCGGTTTGAGCAGCCAACTGTTGATCAAAGCTCATTCCAGAATTGGATTGCTGACCATTGTCAACCTGACTCACATCAAGCTGAGGGCTATTGACGATGGTGCTGAGGATACTTGGAAGATTCACTTTAAAATCCTTTTCTCATAACAGAAAGTTCATCAGCGTTGGTTTGCTCAATCATATTGGCACGAGCCACTGATAACTTGATTTGTTTTTTCTTTAATATTTCGTATGTGAGGCGTTTTTTTTCGATTTCTCTGAAGTCGGCCTGTCTTTGACTGACAGCATCTTTTGCAAGTTGGATATAGATAGATTGCTGCACCGCAATTTTTTCAATGTTGCTGATGAATTGACGCGTGTTTCGGTATTCTGAAATACTCATTCCAGACAATGCTTTCTGACTAAGATTGTCTTCATATTGATTGGCAAATTGGTACAAAGTGTTTGATTTGTCTTTGGTTGACTGCTCATTTTTCAAAGCGCTGGCTAAAGCAATAGACGCCGTCTTTGCTTTTTGATCAGCTAAGTCAATAAGAAGTTGAATGACACTTGGGTTCATGGTGCCATTATGTTAGAAACCAGTGGTTTCTAATCAAGCGAATAGAGCAGAAAGTTCCCTTAAACTCTCCTCAATACCGTGTTTTTCATCAATTCCCTGTTGAAGAAATTGCTCAATGGCAGGGTATTTTTCAATCGCTAAATCTAAAATTGGGTCGTTTCCGGCAACATAAGCGCCAACGTTGATTAAATCCCGATTTCTTTGGTATTTGGAGATTAAAGCCTTTAATTGGCGAGCCTCTTTTTGGTGCTCTGCACTACTAATTGTGGTCATGCTTCGGCTGATCGATTGTTCGATATCGATGGCGGGGTAGTGCCCTGAATCGGCCAATTGCCGATTTAAGATGATATGGCCATCCAAAATGGCTTTGGCGGAGTCTGCCACCGGGTCTTGTGACTCTTCACCTTCGGTCAAAATGGTATAAAAAGCTGTGATTGAGCCACTTCCGCTTTCACCATTGCCGGCCCGTTCAATTAAAGTGGGTATTTTTGCAAATACTGAGGGCGGGTAACCCTTGGTAGCGGGCGGCTCACCAATTGCCAAGCCAATTTCTCGGGCTGCCATGGCATAACGGGTGAGAGAATCCATGATCAAGAGAACATTTTTGCCTTGATCTCGGAAATATTCCGCAATTGCAGTCGCATAAAAGGCACCCTGTAAACGCATAATCGCCGAATTATCAGCTGGTGCGGCCACTATCACAGACCTGGCCAAGCCCTCTTCACCCAAAATGTCGTCAACAAATTCTTTTACTTCACGCCCACGCTCACCGATGAGGGCGACAACGGTGACGTCAGCCGTTGTGTAGCGTGTCATCATGCCAATTAAAATACTTTTGCCAACGCCTGACCCGGCAATTAAGCCCATGCGTTGACCACGACCAACCGGTAACCCAGCGTTAATAGCGCGTATCCCGGTATCTAGTTTTTCAACTATCGGTGATCGACGCAAAGGGTTGATTGGGGCGACGTACAAGGGGGCAGAGGGGTAACTTTCAATGGCAGGGCCCGTATCCAGGGCTTTTCCTGCCGCATCAATCACTCTTCCAAGTAGCTGAAAGCCCACTGGAAGTGACCTACCTGATGAAGGGGTGCTTTGCTCGTGAAGTGTTTCATGATCAAAAGAAAGTGGTCTTGGAATGCTGTCGGACGGAATGACATAGGCCCCAGGCTTTACACCTTCAACGTTTCCGAGTGGCATTAAGAATAAACGGTCGCCATCAAACCCAACTACCTCGGCATCTACGCGTGAATTATTTGGCAGGGGGACGTAGCAAGGACTGCCAACAGGCAACTTTAATCCAACTGCTTCCATGACCAAGCCCGCCACACGAATTACTTTTCCTTGGGTTTCTAATAATTGAGCATCATTGATACGCTCACGACATGATTGAACAAAATCAGTCATCACGGAGTTGTCTATGTCTAGATCAGGCATAGTTAGATTTGATCTTCGGTGGGTTTTTTACCCATGGCGATAGCAAGTTTTTGCCATTTTGAATCAATGGATGCATCGATGCGATTACTTCCAGTCTCGATCAAACAATCTCCTCTTGCAACTTGATCACTTGACTGAATCACCCAACCTGCTTGTTTTAATGCTGGCCCCTGAAATTCTTCAACAAGCTCAGCATCTTTTGGGTGCAACATGATTTTTGCAGGCAACTGAAAAACAGGTATTCCTTGAAGTGCTTGATGAATGACATCGTTGATCAGCTCTGGCTTGGCCTCTAAGGCTTGGCTGACCAAGGCGCGACCGGCATGTAACGTGAGGTCAACCAACTCTTTTGCCATTTCTTCACGAACAAATTGAATCTGCTGTGACAGCTTGGCTTGCATGGCAACCAGCAAGGCAATCTTCTCATTGATTTCAACTTTGGCTTCCTCTAAGCCTTGCGCAAAACCTTCTTCACGACCTTGTGCAAAACCTTCAGCTTTACCTTCTTTTCTACCTTCAGCGAATTCGGCTTGTCGACCATCGATGATTTCTTGAGCTAACTTTGCAATGGATGGATCGGGATGTCTGAAGCGGTCTTCATTGAGCGAGACAAGCTCCCATCTTTCGTACGCAGTCTCTATTTTCTGTTCGGACATTAAATGAACTCTTCTTCATCACCTTCAGACATGACAGAAATGGTTCCTGCGCCCAATAAACCTGTAACAACCGCAAGAATTTCTCTTTGTTGTTTTTCAACTTCTGATAACTTGACCGGGCCTTTTGCCTCAAGATCCTCGCGAAGGAGATCGCCAGCGCGACGTGACATATTGTTAAGAAACTTATCGCGCAAGGCATCTGAGACACCTTTGAGGGCTGTGACTAAACCTTCAGATGAAATTTGTTGAAGAACGATTTCCATGTCACGGTCACGAATTTTGATGATGTCATCAAAAATGAACATTTCATCTTTGATTTGCTGCGAAAGCTCTTCATCAATACCGGCAACATACTGCATGACATTGTCACTGACTTCTGTGCCCAAGAAGTTAAGGATCTCAGCAGCAGGGCGAACTCCACCCAAGCCCCTTTGTGAATCATCTTTAAGCAGTAATTTAGATAAAGAAATGTTCACCTCTGTCAGTGCCTCAGGAGGAATACCATCTAAAGTGGCAATTCTTGATATGACTTCGTTTCGAACATCAATAGGCAATTCAGTGAGAATTTCCCCCGCTTTTTGACGAGTCAAGAAAACCAATATGGTTGAAATGATTTGAGGATGTTCATTGACAATCAACTGTGCCGCCTGTTTGGGTGGCATGTTCTTAAGAACATCAAGACCGGAAGAGTAATCTTGTTTGTTTAAGATTCTGCCAAGCACAAGACCGGCATCCTCTTCCCCGAGAGTTTTCTCTAAAATATCTTTTAAGAACTCATCGTTATTAACGCCCAGCGCGGATTGCGATTTGACATCAACGCTGAAGTCTCTTAAAACTTTACGTAAATAAGCGTCATTAACGCCCTTTAATTCAGAAATGGCTCGACTGATTCTCTGTAATTCATCAGACGTGAGATTCTTGAGAACATCCGCAGCTTTCTCTTCGCCAAGAGCAAGTATCAATACCGCAGATTTTTTTAAGCCCTCAACGCTCATTCATTAATCCAATCTTTGACAACTGCTGCCACAGCCTTAGGATTTTGGGCGCCAAATTTTTGAACCGCTTTTAGGTCACTGCCAGAGTTTCGGCCAAGGCCTGAGAGATCGGAAGCAATTTTCTTGGCTTCAGCATCAAGCTCTTCATCAATTTCCTCTTCCTCTTCTTCTTGCTCAGCATTGCCAGCCGCACCACCACCACCTCCGCCCGCGAAACCTCCTGCGCCCGCTCCTGCTCCAGCTGAGCCGAAAGCGAAGCTGCCACCAACGGATGCGTTCGCCATGCGTGCCATGAGTGGCTTGAGAACTTTGGCATAAAGCAAGAATAAAACAACCGCGGTAACAAGATATTGAAGGACAGTTTTGGCAGTTGATAAGTTAGCGTAAGGTTTCCAAAATGCTTCCTCTGGAATGTCTACCTTTTCTGCTTGTTTGAATTCGCTGTTGGTCAGATTGATCGTATCTCCACGATCTTGGCTAAATCCAACAGCCTCTTTAATGAGTGCAGTGACTTGCGTTTTTTCTTCATCAGTCAAAGGTTTCTGAGTAGTTTTACCTTCAGCATCTACTGATGATTTTAAATTAACGACGACTGCTACTGCTAAGCGTTTGATGCCGCCAACAGGCTCTTTGGTGTAGCTGACAACCTTATCAACTTCATAGTTGACAATATTTTCTCTTTTCGCATTGGTTGCAGCGCCAGCAGCAGAGGTTGCTGCATTGGCATCTCGATTTGCGCCAGCTTGATTACTCGCTGCCCCTGGAATGCCACCTTTAACTGGATCTGAGCTGGTTGATTCATTGCTCTTCTGACTGCGAATGGTATTTTTCTCTGGATTGCTATTTGGACTGTATGTTTCCGTTGCTTTTTCAACGGTAGCAAAATTAACTTCTGCTGCCACCTGCGCCTTGACGTTTCCTTCACCCAACAGTGGTGTCAGTATCGCCTCGATACGTCTGTTGAGATTGTCTTGAATGTCTCTTACATACTTGAGCTGTGAAGGATCAAGCTGATTTGGATCGTTGCTATCGCTGGTTTTGCCAGATAACAAAGAGCCGTTCTGATCAACCACTGTGACATTTTTTGCAGGTAATTCAGGAATACTGCTTGAGACCAAATGTACGATGGCATTGACTTGACCCATATCCAAAGCTCTACCTGGCTGCAAGTTGACCATAACTGAAGCGGTAGGGTATTGTTTTTCTCGAACAAAAACAGAAGGTTTGGGGATGGCTAAATGAACCCGACTGGTTGCAACAGCCCCAATTGAATTGATGGTTCTGGCTAATTCGCCTTCTTGAGCTCTCTGATAATTAACTTGCTCGATAAATTGGGAGGTTCCCATTTTTTGGTTTTCCATCAGCTCAAAACCAATGTTTCCCCCTCTAGGCAAACCTTGGGCTGCAAGTTTTAGGCGAGCGTCATAAACTTGTCCTGAGGGCACCAATATAGTGCCACCATCTTCTGAAAACTTGTAAGGAACTGCCATTTGAGCGAGGGCTGCGACGATAGCGCCACCATCTCGATCAGAATAATTGGATAAAAGGACTCGGTAATCTGCTGTTTTCATGCTCCACATAAAAACTGCGGCCATGATTCCAACTGCTAGAGCAATGCCTGCGCCCAAGGCAATATTGAGTCCAAAACCACTCTGAATAAAGTTGCTAAATCCACTGGGTTGTTCGTTAGCTTGATCTGGCATCGTTAATCTAATTTAGGGTGAAAAAAATGTTACAAATTTACATCTAACATTCTCCTACTTACTAATACAACTATAAGCCTAAATAGGGGTGAAAAACCCCCTTTTATCAGAAGGTTGACTTAGTTTTGGCTTGCTATAGTAACCAAATCTTGTGAATGTAATAAAAGGCATTAATTTAATATGACATCACCTGTGGGAAGCTCTCAAATAGAGTCGATTTTGAGCCAGATACGTAACAGTTCTGTGGTTGCAAAGCCGCCTGTGGCTAAAATCATGGATGTTGCCAATCCTGCTTCAACTACAAAAATCGATTTTGCCGCCGCTTTGCGAGCTCAACTGGACCAACTTAACAACATTGAGAAGCATTCGGTGAGTTTGGGTCAACGATTTGCCTTGGGTGATACCAAAGTCAATTTATCGGATGTCATGATTGCCTCGCAAAAAGCCAGCGTCGCCATACAAACCAGTGTTCAAGTGCGCAATAAGGTAGTCGCGGCCTACCAAAGCATCATGAACATGCAGATTTAAGCTGATCAAACACCATCTTTTTTGGGCTCTATTTTTTTAACCGGCACCATTGCTGCGTCGATTTGATAAAGCCAAGCCAGGAGTTCTGCCACTACTTTATACAAGCTAGGCGGAATCTCTTTATCCAAATCAATCCCCATTAACAAAGCAACGAGTTCTTTTGACTCATGCACATAGATGTCATTGGCTTTTGCAAGCTCAATAATTTGCTCTGCTATTAGACCTTTACCAGCCGCAACGACCACAGGGGCTCTGCTGCCAGCTTCGTAGGCAATTGCAACAGCAGTGCGCAGGTCTTTAGGCTTATTCATCTTTTTGAATCATGATGTTGCTGACGTCATGTCCTAGCGCACTGAGGGTGTTAATGAAGGCCTGCTGAGACTCTCGCAGGCGGCTAATGCCAGCTTCTTTGTCAATCAGCAACTTCACTTGAGTTTGATTGCCTACGATGATGACCGAAGCCTTTACTTCGCCTAAGTGAGGTAAATGAAACTGCATTCTGGTTTGCCATACCTTTTCGACTGGCTCATTGGATTTATTGGGCGTTCTGGGGGTGTCGTCTTTGATTTGCCAGGTGAAGTGCTGCCCTGGCCAAAGCTCACCCTGCCAAGTAAAACTTCGTTTTTCTAAAGCATTTAACTGTTGTGGAATGACTGAGTTGTTCGTCCCACCCATGCCATCTTCCTGCGTATCTGTAAAAATGACCGCGCGCATCAAACTTTGCTGATTTTGTGGTTCTTGCTTGATTTGATCGGTGGTTCTTTGGCCAATCAACCAATCTTTTAAGTGCGATTCATAAAAGGTGCCACTCATCTCCACAGCCTTTGATAGCTGAGGAGGTAAGTCATCAACGCTTTCTGGGTGTGATAAAGATGATTTAAGCAGGGGCCTTGCACCTTTGATGGGGGTGCTGTCGTTGGGTATCTGGCCCATCATCTGACCCAAAGAACTGAACTTTTGCTCTGGATTAAGTAAGCGACCACTAACCCCAAAGCTCAAATTAGGGCTCTTGCCAAGCAAAGTTAACTCCAGCGACTCGCCAACTTCTAGGCCAGCAGGTAACTGCATTTGAACGGTTGCGGAGTTTTTACCAGTCTCTTTTGAGGTTAGCTGAACAACTGTGGTGCCATCAGGTTGAAAGCTTAGGATTTGCGCCTTGAAATTCTTGCCAACTTCTATTTGATCAAGGCGAATTGCTGAATCAATGCGGGGATCTCCGGCTACAGCGCTTGAGCGCAGAATCTCAGTTGCTGAGATAGCCGTCTTATTTGCCAAAAGATTATTTGGCAGAATAGCCATATAAAAACCTTAGGTTAAAAATCCCTTGAATTATAAAAGCGTTCGATTTTCTTTTGATTACTGGTATTTCCAATCAAAGCATCTAGATTTTTCATCCAAGGCTCTGTGATGTCACGAATCGCTCGGTCGTTTCCAAGAATGCTCTGAATCAATTTAAACTTTTTCTCAATATTATCAGAAGAAAGAGGGGCGGTTACTTCCTCGGATTTAAGAATGCCTACTTCATTGGTGCATTTTGCGCCTAATTCTTCAAATAAAGACCAATTTTTGTCACGGGCAGCCACCAACATCTCTTCAGTGATGTTTTGCACATTCTCGTACAAAGAAATCACGTCATCTTGCGTTAGCATCATATGGCCCTCGCAAAATTTTGAATACCTGATTCGTTTGCCGCTGGAACTTTTCTATCGGTCATCAAGTTGACATTGGGATCGATGGTATTCCAGGCACCTCTGAGCTCATTGATCAAATGGCGTACCTCAGCGATCTTATTTGTATCGTTGTGTAAATTAGCCAAAGTTAATTGGTGAGCCATGTATTGGTAAAGCATGTGGAGGTTTTCGCCTAATTTATTGCCTTTTTCGAATTTAAGGCTGGCATCAAGACCTAGCAAAACAATATCAATGGCTTTGCTGATTGAAGTGCACTTATCAGCTGGCTTATTATTGTCAATATCAAATTCAGCTTGATTCAAGGCAATAACAGCACCCTCAAATAGCATGCTGATCAATTTATGAGGGTCAGCCACCAAAGTGTTTGACTCTAAATTAATCATTGCGTAATGTTTTGCCGCA
>JBEIOY010000057.1:0-7875 GCA_040377355.1 Burkholderiaceae bacterium
CTCATCGGATTGAATATCTAGTGCGGGGATTTTTTGAATGCGTTTATTGACACTCCTGGTGACGGTATCGCCAGATTCAGCATTCTCAATCACCAACTGTTGTAGGCGCGCAGTTAGCTTTCCTTGAGGAAAGCCAGCTCGTGGGGATTTCCACTGCACCAAACCTTTGGCAACCGGAGACTGAATGCTGGCATGCCATTGATCTTTATCGTGAGTGGCTTGCAAGAAAACATCTTTGAATGACTTATCAGCGAGCTTAAGATTTTTAATGTTCGCTGAAATGGTATCAATATCAAAATCTGAGCTGCTTGTGACTGAGCTTGGAGCAGTATTGGCGCTTATCTGTTTTGGGGACTCTGGGAAGTTCTTGTCTAGCCAATTCTGCCAAACTGATACATCTAGCTGATCTAAAAGAATGGTGCTTGAAAAACCAGTTTGGGGTACATAGCCCGGAGCGTTAATGCCAATACCAAGGCGTAATTTTTGCTGATCGCCAAAATTAAATTTTGCGTCAATGATCTTGCCAACTTTTATTTGGCCCAAAGTAGACTTATCTGAATTCTCACTTAAATTACTTAAGGTGAATTGACCAGTTAATCCTTGGCCAGATTTTTTATTAAATGGAGCTGGAAATTGAGAATTCAGTTGATCGAGCTTTAAGCCTAAATCCAACTGATAGCCTTTTGAGCGAATGGCCAGTTTCCCATCATAAGACACCAGGCCATTTAATTGTCTTTGAATTTTTTTGATTTCAGACGAATCTGAAGTATTTAATGCCTGAATCAATTGATTGATATCAGCCTTGCCCGACACCTTCATATCAGATGATGATTGCCAAGGTAATTTATTTGCGTTATCAATCAACACTTCGCCGCCCAACAATTGAGCCTTTAAGTTTCGACCAATGATGTTTTCTTCAGAAAATAAAATGTCGCCCGTTATTTGTTGAATGTCGAGTTTTTGATTGATTTTGGCTTGATTTCGATCAAGCTTCACCTCACCTTGTAATCTGGTTTCTTTGGTGTTGTTGATAGGCATATCAATATTTATTTTTAATTCAGCATTGCCTGAAACTTCAATTTTTTTGCTGATTGCTTCGATGCTCTTTCCTGATGGGCTGTCAACGTAGTACTTGAGCAATTCTTGACTTGAGCCCTTGGCAGTACCGTTAATTTTTAAAGTCGCAGCTGGGCTAACGATATCCTCAATGATCCCTTGAATATCACTTAGCTGAACGCTTTCAAAAGAAGCGCTTTTTAAAACAAGCTGAAGTTTCGGCCCCTTAAATAAAACAGTGCCATTCACATCTGAAAAATCTGACCATTGCCCCTGTTTTTTATCGTTGGTAGGTGCTGGCGAGTATTGCACTTGTTCAATCGGCAAGTTGAGTTCAAAAATACCCGGAAACTTAGTGTCAAATGGGATGTGCAGTGGATCGCCGTGAATATGAATTTGACCATTACGAATGCGACCTTCTTTTAAAGCTGCATTCAAATAAGTTCTTGCGGTCTTTGACATGCCCAGAGGAAAGTACCTGGTCAAGTTTTTAACAGAAGCTTCTTGAATATCTGCCTTGATATAGAGATCAGCAGGTGCTTTAGCGGTTTTGGTTTTGTAATTCGCATCAAAAACTAAATTAACTGAGTCGTTCTTCAGCATTAACTTGCTGACCTGAAACTCTGGCCGCCCATCTTTTTTGAGCCATTTAATTTTACCTTTGATCAGATCTAGTGCAAGCTCATCGTTCTCAAGAACTTGAGGCAGGGTGATGAATGCATCTTCACTATCAAGGTTGAGTTCGCCACCAAGTTCGGTTGCATAAAGCCTACCCGTCAAATTTGCTATTGAGAGTAAACCTTTTTTCTCTGGCTTGAGATAGGCACCATCAAAATCAAATGAAAGTTTGTAATGAGATTCATTGAATCCTGGAATTTTTATATTAAACGGTAACTTGCTTGCTTCTGCATGCCAGTTAGCGTCAAGATTTTTCAGCATCCCTGAAGGTTGATAATGTTTGATGAATTCAGTGATGTCTTTTGGCAGCGGAAATTGTTTGGCCAATTGTTCAACAAGATTGATATCAATTTCATCGGCCTTAACTCCGGCATGAGTAATGGCATCAATATTTGCAGCCATATCCCAGTACACGCTGATGCCATTCAGTTCCTTTGGGACAGACTTTGCATCAACTTGCCATTTGAGCAATGGCGCACTGACGGACATTTTTTTGCCGGAGGTTTTTTGCTCAAGCTCTGCATCAACTCTTGAAATTTTGAGTGGGGCGCCCAAGCGAGACCATTCAATGTGTAGATTTTCTGTCGCAAGCTTTGTTGAGCCTCCATCGAGTGAACCGCCGTCTATATAGGTGTGCCCTTGAGAGTTGAGTTGACCAGAAATAACATCAATAGGGCTCTCAAATAATTGGTTGATCTTGGCGATATTAAGTTCATTGACTTGCCATTCAAGTCTGCCGATCCAGTTTTTCCAGTTACCCGCATTACCAAAAAAGCTGTGCCTGAAGTCAGCGTTGATGGATGCCGTATTTGAATGCCAAGGTGTCTTGAGGTTTAAGTTGATGGCATGTTTGAACCAAGAATTCTTTAATGTAAGAGATTCAATGTCTATTGAGTATTGACTGCTTTGAAAGCGCTGATCTAGCCAGTTAATCTTGGCATTTTTAATTTCAAGACTGTCTTGCTCAAAAAGCCAATTACCAAATTTATAACCAGCCGTAGATTGGTCTAATTTGATGCCTGCAATATTCCAGTTACCTTTTGAATCACGTTGCACCTGAATTAAAGCATCGTCAAAGCTCAGGTCATGAAAGTGAGGCTCTAGTTTCCATAGAGATTCCCAGGACAGCTTTCCAGTTACTTGAGGAATGCTTAATTTGGCAGAATTGGAGTCGCCAATTTCATAAAGCTTGATATTGTCAATTTTGAATGCTGGCCATAGAAAATCCCAGCCAGTTTCAATATTTTCAATTTTTAAATTGACGCCCAGCGTTTGACTGATTGCCTGCTCAAAAGAAGCTTTATTTTTTTCAACCTGTGGCCATATGTAAAAGCGTGTCAGCAGGTGGGCGGCGACAAAAAGCAGGGCTATCAATAAAAGTAGCCATCGAGCTCTTTTTTTCCAAATGGCGAGCCTGTGCTCGTCAACTTTAAGCTGACGGATGCTTTCCAGAGGGTTGAAATTGGATAACCATGACATTTTTGTAATTATGCTGTAGCCGAGCAGGTATTGATAGCGATAACATGATACCTATGACAACAATTCACCCTAAACTTTCCGTCCTTTTAGATCATTCAGCTTATGCCGTACGTTGGTTAACTGCCCGCCCAGAGTGGTCTTCAGAAATTGGCGAAATGGCCAAAAGCCCTGTGAGCGAATCCGTGATTGATGATTTGCTGAAATCCGCCCTGCTAACTGTGGCGGGTCAGCCCCTAAGCATTGATGATTTGGCTGCAAATCTTCGCCTGGCACGCCAAAAATTCATGTTGCTGATAGCTGCTCGAGATTTTAATGGTGCTGCTGATGTTCAAGAGGTCACGCAAGCCATGAGTTGCTTTGCTGAAAAGGTCACTGCGACGGCGCTAGAGGCGATTCGCCAAGATATCAAGGCCATAGTGGGTGAACCATTGAATCAGCAGGGTGATTACTCGCCCCTAATGATTGTTGGTATGGGTAAATTGGGAGGTTGTGAACTCAACGTTTCATCGGACATTGATTTGGTCTTTTTGTACGAAGAGGATGGTGAAACCCAAGGCGGCTCAAAAAGTATTTCACATCAAGAGTGGTACACGCGCGTTGGTAAGCGACTGATTGCCTTGTTAAGCGAATTAAGGTCTGAAGGTTTTATATTCAGGGTGGATATGCGCTTAAGACCCAATGGCGATTCAGGGCCTTTGGCTTGCAGCTTGGGAATGCTGGAAGAGTACTTTACTGTGCAGGGGCGTGAATGGGAGAGGTACGCCTGGATCAAAGGGCGCATGATTTACCCCTTACCCGATATGCCAGCCTATGAACGATGTAAAAAAGGCCTACAAGATTTAGTCAAACCTTTTGTTTACAGACGTTATCTTGATTTTGGCGTGATTGCAGCGATCAGAGAGCTGCATGGACAAATTCAGCAAGAAGCTGAAAAGCGCAGCTTGTTACATCCAGAAAGAGCTGCGGATGTGAAGTTGGGGCGTGGAGGAATACGAGAAATTGAATTCATGGCGCAAATGTTTCAATTGGTGCGAGGCGGTCAAGATCCAGGCCTAAGAATTCGCCCCACTTTGGAAGTATTAAGGGCTGTTTTTGAGCGCCAGTTAATTGGTCAGGTGGAGCTTGATCAGCTCACCAATGCTTATACCTATCTCAGAAAACTAGAGCACCGCTTGCAATATTGGGAGGATGCTCAAACACATCATCTTCCTGCAGATGACGCTTCGCAACAAAGACTTGGTGTTGCGATGGGACATACCTCGTTGGATGAGTTTAAAAAGCAATTGGCGCAACACAGAGATAATGTGGCCAAATTATTTGCTGATGCATTTGTATTGAAAAAGCATCAAGCAGAGGCTGATTTGGATGGGGTCAATCTTGCCGTGTGGACGCCAGCTGCTGACTATCCTGCCTTGACTGAAAAATGGAATGAGTGGTGGGGCAGCGCGCGCTGGCGTTCTTTATCAGATTCATCGAGAAGAAAGTTCACCCAATTGATGTCTGCGGCAGTTCAATATGTCGAACAGCAGAGCTGGGGATTATCAAGGTCCGATGAGGTCATGGTGAGAATGATGAATTTACTAGATTCAATTTCTAGACGCTCATCTTATCTTGCGCTGTTGAGTGAGTACCCGCATATTTTAAGCAGACTCATCTCATTAATTTCTGCCTCTAAATGGGGAACTGATTATCTAATTCAGCACCCGCACTTATTGGATGATTTGTTAACCGGTCAAGGTCAATACACACCAGAAGACCACTCTGAGGTTTATTGGACAAAACTAAAAGCAGATATCAATATTCTGCTTGATGACGCGATGGACAACGGCGATCAAGCTGAACAGGCCATGGATATTCTGAGGCAAGTTCACCACACCGAGACATTTCTGACCTTGTTGGCGGAATTGGGCATCGGACGGGATGAACCATTGTCAATTGAAAAAGTTAGCGATCGACTTTCTGCCTTGGCTGATTTGATTCTTGGTTTGACTTTGGAAAGAGTTTGGCCCCTGGTTATGAAAAAGTTCCAGCTAAATGAAGTGACCTCTCCTTCCTTTGCGGTGATTGCTTATGGCAAGCTTGGCGGCAAAGAATTGGGATACGCATCAGATTTGGACATCGTATTTTTATATGACGCCCCTGAAGGTGATCAAAATGCAGGCGAGATCTATGCCTTCTATGCAAGACGATTGATTGCTTGGCTCACTGCATCAACTTCGGCGGGCATTCTTTTTGAAATCGACACTCGCTTAAGACCGAATGGTGCAGCTGGGCTATTGGTGACCAGTATTGATTCATTCAGACGTTATCAATTACGACAGGGAGATAACTCTGCTTGGCTTTGGGAGCATCAAGCTTTAACGCGCGCCCGTTTTTGTGCTGGCGATGTTGCAATTGGTGAGCAGTTTGAAAAAATCAGATCAGAAGTGTTGGCGCAAGAAAGAAACGAAGCTTTACTCAAGCAAGAAATTCTAGATATGCGTCAAAAGGTCAATGAGGGCCACCCCAATGACTCAGATCTATTTGATATCAAGCATGACAGTGGCGGAATGGTTGATATTGAATTCATTGTTCAGTATTTGGTCTTGCGTTTCAGTCAAGGCCACCCAATACTTTTGGGGAACTTGGGAAATATTGCTTTGTTATCTCTGGCCAGCAAAGAAGGGTTGATTCCAGGTGATCAGGCGCTACAGGCAGCGAACGCTTACCGTCTTTATCGTGAATACCAGCACCGCATCAGATTGGATGGCGCTGATAAGACCAGAGTGTCTCAAGATGAAATGGATTTGGCTTTGCTTGAAGCGAGAGATTGCGTTAAGAAGCTTTGGGAAAAGGTTTTACTTACCCAGTAATTCGCGGGCGTGACGTCTGGTGGTGTCTGTGATTTCAGCGCCACCAAGCATTCTTGCAATTTCTTCAACTCGCTCTTGCCTGCTCAAAATTTGCATACTAGAAATGGTTACATTATCTTGGCTTTGCTTGGCAACTTTCCAGTGTTGATGACCCTCTGCTGCCACTTGGGGTAAATGAGTCACACACAAAACTTGATGCGCTTGCCCCAATTCTTTTAGGCGCTTTCCAACTGTTTCAGCAACTGCTCCGCCAATTCCTGAATCTACTTCGTCAAAAATTAAAGTTGGTATTTGACTGGCCTCAGAAGTGATGACGCTGATGGCCAAACTGATTCTAGCCAACTCGCCACCGGAGGCTACTTTGGAGAGCTGCTTGGGTGTTGCACCAGGGTGACCAGCCACCAAGAATTCAACTTGCTCTAAACCATGAGCATTGCCTTCTTCAAGTGCTTCGATTTGGATTGCAAAAACGCCACCAGACATCGCTAAATCTTGCATGGCAGCAGTCACTAGAGTTTCTAATATTTTTGCCGCTGCGATTCTTTCTTGACTTAACTTTTTAGCATTCTTTGAATAGGCGGCCAATGTTTTGCTGAGGTTTTGTTCAAGAGCACCCAGGTCTTGTGAGTTTTTAATGGCAGTGACTTGCTCCTGAATCTCTGCCCATTTTTCTGGAAGATCATTCGGCGTTACTTTGAATTTTTTGGCGGCGCTGTGAAGCGCTTTGAGGCGCTCTTCAACTGTTGCTAGGCGCTCAGGATCGACATCTATCTTTTGTAAATAGCGATTCAGACTGTGACTTGCTTCACCAATTTGTATTTGCGCAGATTCAATGGCGATTTTTGCATCTTCTAAGTTACTGTCAAGCTTTGCTAAATCAGCAATCTCGTGGAATGCTTTGGAGAGTAATTCTTCAGCATTACCTTCTTGGTCTTGGAGTGCCTGAATGGCATTTTGCGAGCCTTCAATGAGTTTGGCTGCATTCGCTAAGCGTGCGTGGTCTTGTTCAATCTCTGCCCATTCGCCAGTTTGCGGTGCCAGAGCATCAAGTTCTTCAAGCTGCCAAGCCAAGCGCTCCTGTTCTTTTTGTAAGTTATCACCCGCATTTATTGCAAGTTGCAATTGTTTCTTCGCTGTTTGCCAAGCTTGATACAGTTGTTTGACTTCTGCAACTGATCCATCAAGATTTGCTTGATTATCTAAAAGATCTCTTTGGGCGCCTGCCTTAAGCAGTAATTGATGGGCATGCTGGCCGTGGATATCAACCAAGAAACTTGAAAGTTCTTTGAGTTGATTCAATGTGGCTGTACCACCATTGATGAAGGCTTTGCTGCGGCCCGAGGTATCAATGACCCTTTTGAGAATGATGGTTGCACCATCATCTTCAGCAGAAAAGTCTTGTGCCTCTAGCCATGAAGCAATGGTTATTTTAAGAGGGTCACTCAAAGAAAAAATCGCAGATATCTCCGCGCGATTTTTACCTTCTCTGATTTGACTGGGATCAGCCCGTTCACCCATGGCCAATGAAAGAGCGTCCAGCAAAATAGATTTACCTGCGCCAGTCTCCCCAGTTAAAACCGTGAAGCCACTTTCTAAGTCGATGTCTAGTTCATCGACAATCACAAAGTCGCGAATATATAGGCTTCGTAGCATGGTTAGAAAGAGGAAAGGTGTTCGTTCCAGTGCAACTTCTGTCGAAGAGCTCTGTAATCGCTGTGATCAATTGGATGAAGCAGCGTGATTGTTTTTTGAGATTGTTTGATTTTGATTTGATCGCCCACCTGCAGTTGGGTCAGCGATTGCATATCAA